>JBDLWO010000178.1:0-3647 GCA_039804245.1 Bacteroidota bacterium | reverse complement strand
AAACTGGTTGGCGTATTCCTGCAGTGAGGCATCGTGTGAGCCCAGAACAAGCCGAAGGTGTTGAAGGTCAGTGTCTGCAGGGATAATCTGAACAGGCTCAAACTCCCATGTCGGTGGTAGTGTTACAGATTCGGAAGAGGCCGGCAGCCCCAGTTCTCTCAGAACTACATCCCATATTACCGTGTCTTTGCATTGCTCCTTTCTGACGATTTTCGGAGCGATATCTCGTGAACCGATGGTTTCACCCCGGAGGAGCCTCAGAAAAATTTCAGCAGCTTCGCGAAGAATCAGTCCGCGTACGGCAGGCCAAAGCAGACTCTCCACCTCACTGCGAGGTTTTATGCCATATACTTCATTGGCGTAATTGAAACGGCCCATCCCGAACCCGATATTCAATTTGCGACCGGAATCACGTAATTTGGCTCCATAAATGGTGAGAAAAGTTCTGACAGCCTCTGCATGTGCTATGGGACCGCCATTGACCAGTATATTTCGGATGGCAGAGCCGATTTCGATGCGGTATGTCTGGTGCATAATCACCCCCGCAATTTGCAGAATATCTGTATTGATACACAGTTCACCGTTAAAATGCGGCAAAAGCGGCGGTTGTTTGACCTGCTCTGTCTTCAGGGAGAAGTGTGCTTCACCTACCCACGCGCGCCTGAATCCCATGTCGTCTGCCGCCCTGATTTGTCGGAACAGATTCTCATACAGGAACGTATCAGCGGGCATGCCTTTCCCAAGATTCATCTTGGAAAAACTGAAAAAAATATCCAGTTTCATTAATTAACAGGGTTTGCAAGCCTGAACAGACGTCAAAAGCCCGTTCAGAGAAAAATAATTTGCCGGAATCGCCCGGGGATAGTGGAATTCAGGGATTTACCGCATGAACGGCAAAATTAAAAAGTCAACCTTTTTAATTCATATATCCTTCACAGATTGTCAAAAATAAGTATTTGAATTGTTGGAAAATTATCTGGATTTTGTCTAATTTAATTCTTCTGAAGAACATACCTTTGCGCTATCAATAATTAGTCCAAATATGAAAAAGCCCTGGATTGGTCTGCTTGCCGCACTTATTGTGCTTTTGGTGATCCCCATTGGTCACGCCGTCATGGTTTTGGTTGAACACATCTGGCCATCAGCCCGCTTTCTGGCAGCTGGTATTCTGGGTGTCGCCGGTGTTCTGCTGCTTGCGGCCGGGGTGTACAGTAACGACAAGCCTGTAAGGGCCAGTTTGCTGGGTTTCGGCGGGGCCATGGCGGTCTGGACCGGCTGGATCGAATTTTCATTTGTATGGGTAGCGCATAAACTGCAGGTAGCCCCCCTGATGACTGCTACCGGGGAGGTGGCTACCAAACCTGAATACCTGGTTATGCTTTCCAGCCTGGGGCTGCTTGGAGGGATGGTACTGCCATTCATGTTTGCTCCCACGCGCTGTCAGGTGTTTGTCTGGTGGCAGAAAGTCATCGGAATACGGCGGGTGGTATCCTCGCAGCCAACAGCGCGTCCGATGGCCACGATTGTTTTTCTGGAGTCGATTTCACTGGTATGGTTCTTCTATGTGGTACTTCTATTGGTATATGATGAAGAGATCGCCGGTGAATACCATCCTGCTACCTGGATGGTCGCTTTCGGCTCGCTGCTCTGGAGCCTGTATCTCATCCGGTCGCTGTTGCGCATCAGCGAATTTTCCTATGCACTCCGGTATGCGATTCCCACTGTCATTATTTTCTGGAATTTCATTGAAGTGCTCGGACGCTGGGAAATACTGAATGAACTGTGGATCAAGCCTGTTGAACACTGGCGCGAAAACACGGTTATTGCCCTGATTCTGGTGTCGTTTTTGGTCAGTCTTCGCTGGATCGAACGGCGAAAATGAGATTTAACGGCTGATTCCTGAACAGGCTCTTACCTTTGACGCGGATTAATCCAAACCCTTATGTTAAAAACTTGTCTTTGCTCGCTCCTGTTGCTGGGGTACTGTTTCCTGTTTGCCCAAAACGATTCTGTTGCACAGGATTCAGCCCGTTTGAAGGAGGTAACCATCACAGCTTCAGCTTCTTATCAGGCGTCTGTTTCGTCACTTTTCAGTCGCCTTACGCTCCGGAATCATGAAAATCCGCAAACGGTACAGGTGATCACACCCGCGCTGCTGCGCGACAGACAGGTGCAGTCGGTTGGTGAAGCGCTGAATCTTACTGCCGGTGCCAATCTGCTCGCTTCAGCCCAGTACGGGGAGTATGTGATGCGCGGATTCAAAATGAGTCCCGGCAATTTTGCTTTCAACGGTATCCGCGGCGATTTTTTCCAGGTGGATCAGGCGGCTCTCACTTATAATATTGAGCGCATTGAAATCATGAAGGGACCCGCTTCGGTGCTTTTCTCGGCCGGTAATCCGGGTGGTGTAATCAACCACGTTACAAAAACGCCGCTCACAGACCGTTCCATGTCTGTTCAATATACTTTCGGCAGTTTCAGCCAGCATCGTGTGGTGCTGGATGCTACCGGTCCGCTCGACGGTCGCCGCCGCCTGCTCGCCCGCTTCATCGCCGGCTATGAAAATACCGGTCAATACGACAGGAATCAGCGTATCAGCAATCTTTTTCTGGCGCCGCAACTGGAGTTCCGGTTCCGCGACAGCTCCTTTGTGCGGTACGAGATGAATTTTGGTAACGATGACCGGACAATGGGCTATCAGCGCGGTGTTCCGGCGCTTTTCGACCCGGCAACCGGAACATGGACACTCGACAGATTCCCGGGGAATACGTCACTTATTGATCCGAATGGGCATGCCGACCGAAGTACAATGTCGCACCAGATCACACTTCACCACAAAATTGGCAGGCAGCTTGCTTTTACGGCGTTGTACAGGCGCCTGTCCTCTGCAACCACACAGCTCGATCTGTCGCCCGGCGCCTGGGGTATTGGCGCTACAGCCGATTCAATTCCGCTTGAAAACCGGTACTGGTATGAAAAAATAAACAATAACCAGTTCTCCGCATTCCTGAATTTCAGGCCTGTCAACCGTCGTTACATCACCGTGGAGGCAGTTGCCGGTCTCGATGCTGCTTTTGCGGACCGGAATGCCGAATTTGCAGGAGGGGAGTCCCGCCGGATTGCCATTCTGAACCCGTCATTCGGGTGGGGCGCCTATACCCGTGAGGCTTTTTTTGAAAAACTGCCCAACGCTTCATTCAGTAATGGCTGGAATGAAAAAACAAGTCTCGCAGGGGCGTACGCGCAGGCCCACATACGCGCGGGAAGCCATTTGCATTTCCTGCTGGGAGGCAGGGGAGAACAACACCGATACAATACCGGTTATTATGAACTCCTGTCCGGGGCAGATACCTACAGCGACAGCCTTTCCGCTTTGCAGTGGATTCCGAGGGCGGGTGTTCTGTATGCTCCCACAGGTACTATGTCATTTTACTACAGCTATTCCGGTGGATTTCAGCCCCAATGGAGTTCATACTCTTTTTCCGGTGGCCCTTTTCCGCCGGAACGAAGCCGACAGCATGAGGTGGGTCTGAAAAAAACATGGTCGGATAACCTCTCTGCCTCACTGGCGCTCTACCACATCCGGAAGTTTGATGTACTGGCGCCCGACCCGGCTGACCCCAACGGCTTTGGTATTATTCAGATAG
>JBDLWO010000177.1:0-5698 GCA_039804245.1 Bacteroidota bacterium | reverse complement strand
TCCCGCGATTTGAAATGGCCGGTAAAGTAGTAATATTTGCCGTCTTTGAATTCCTCTTTTACACTTCCGAACTGTGAAAGCTTACCGGAGTTGATATCCAGTTTTTTGGGCCAAGAGATGAGCTGTATCCTGTAGCCGGTGGTGGATTCCGGCGCCTGATTGACCGGAGGATCGGTCTTCTTCACTGCTACAGGCGCAGGTTGTGGCTTTTGTGCCGCTTTGGGCTGAGCTTTGGCAGCGGGTGGCTGAACTGTTTTGGGTTTCTTTTCCACCACCGAACTTACGCCGTCTTCCAGATGCAGTTTGTATGCCTTCACCGCCTTGAAGATTGCCGCAGCCATCTGCTGACGCCCCTCATCGGAAGCCAGGAAGGCCTCCTCGGCTTTATTGGTCAGATAACCGGCCTCTACCAGTACGGAGGGCATGGCCGTTTCGCGGAGTACCAGAAAACCGGCCTGCTTTACACCCATATTCTGGCGATCGGCCTCGATTACTGCATACTGCTGCACATACTGGGCCATCAGAATACTCTGCTCCAGATAGGCACTCTGCCAGAAACTGCTGATAATGTGTGCTTCCGGACTGTCAGGGTTGTAGTCGCCGTATCTTTTCTGGTAATTTTCCTCGTAATAGATGGAGGCGTTTTCACGCTTGGCCACTTCGAGGTTGTCCTGCATACGGTGGAGGCCAAGCACATACGTTTCGGCGCCGTTGATAGCAGCACTTCCCACCGAATTGCAGTGAACACTGATGAAAAGATCTGCCTTGTTGCGGTTGGCAATGGCAGCGCGCTCGTCAAGTTCAATAAAAACATCGGTTTCCCGGGTATAAATGACCTTGATATCGGGAAAATGCTCCTCAATCATGGCTCCGAGCAAAAGTACGATAGCCAGTGTATTTTCCTTCTCCCGCATGGTAGCGCCAATACAGCCCGGATCCTTGCCTCCATGGCCGGCATCCAGCACAATTGTTTTGATGCGGTAAGTTGGTGTGTACGAATGTGGCAGATGTATAACTTCGGCGCCCAAAGTTTCCATACTTTTGCAGCCTGTCCGGCAATGCTGACGTACGGGAACCAGGTTCTCATTGGCGTACAGGAAGTTAAAATTAAGCAAAAGAAGCCACGCAATGACAGGCATGAGCGTTCGTAGTGCGTAGTTTGACCTCATATTTTGGTTTTGTGCAAAAATCACCCTGCAAATATCGGCTTTTTTTCCAAATTGTCTGTTGTTTAATAGCAACAGGTGCGCTCGCTCAGGTCCCCGACTCGATTGTCGCTGCCCGGGGCATTCCTGTCTTTTCTACAGGCAGAGATACCATTTCCCCGCGCGATTCTGCCGTTGTTGACCTCTCGGACGTGCGTTTCAGCAACCAGGGTATTGACTCGGAGGTGGAAACCTATTCGCGCGACTCCATGTGGTTCGATATCGTGAAAAGGCAGCTACATCTGTATGGCAACGCTTCCGTGAAATACACATCGCTGAAAATCAATGCCGGGTATATCATGGTTGACTATGGGAAGAACGAAATTCTCGCCGAACAATTGCGCGACACCTCCGGTCAGTTGGCCGGATTGCCCGAATTTGACGACGGGGAGCAAAAACTCACAGCCACGAAGCTCCGCTACAATTTCAAAAGCAAAAAAGGGATTATCTATGAAGCCCGCACACAGCAGGAAGATATGCACGTGCTGGGCGCAAAGGCCAAGTTTGTAGGTTCCTCCGACGACAACAGCCAGGATACTACCCGGCAATCCAAAAATACCATCTATAACGAAGACGCCGTACTGACCACCTGTAACGATCCGCACCCGCACTTCGGTATTCACACCAAAAAACTGAAGGTCATTCCGAACAAACTCGTGGTCACGGGTATGTCAAATCTCGAACTGGCAGGCATCCCTACCCCGCTCATCATTCCTTTCGGCTTTTTCCCCATGACCAAGACCCGAAAAGCCGGATTGCTCATCCCCAAGGATTTCCAGGGGCGCCGTGCCGAAGGACTCGGTATCAACGATATTGGCTGGTATCAGCCCATCAGCGAGCATGCCGACGCTACCCTGCTGTTCAGGGCCTTCACCAGCGGAACAGTCGGGGTCACCGGCAATCTGAAATACAATTACCGGTATAAATATGCCGGAGACATCAGGCTGACCTTCAACAACCGGGTTACCGAAGACAAAATGGCCAAAAAGGTATCGGCCAAATCTTTCGGTATCCAGATTTCACACAACCAGGATCCCAAGGCGCACCCCACCAGAAAATTCGGAGGATCGGTCAATATCCAGACAAACCGCGATCAGAACAGGAACCAGAACGACTTCCAGAGTGTATATCAGAATACGCTCACCTCGAATATGACGTTCTCCAAAACTTTTCCGGGAAGGCCCTTCAACTTTACAGCAGCACTGCGACACTCACAGAATACCCAGACGCGGCAGATGGATATCTCCTTTCCAAGTATGAATTTCACTGTGCAGCGGATATATCCCTTCAAACAAAAAGTGCTCGTAGGGAAAGAACACTGGTACGAAAAGATTTCACTGACCTATTCCTCCAAATTCGACAACAGCTTCAGGACGGTTGATACGCTGCTTTTCACCAGCCAGACGCTGCAAAATGCCCGCATCGGGATGCAGCACAGTGTCAATTCAGATTACCAGTTCAAGTTGTTCAAATACATCAATGTGGCGCCCAGCATACGCTATGAAGAGAACTGGTACCCATACACCATCCGGAAAGAGCTGGATCCCACGCAGATTACGCAAGTAATTGATACCACCTTCGATAACGACGGGAATGTACTGGCTATCGAGCCCAATGAGGAGAAGTCAAAATACGGCAAGGTGGTAAGCAGCCGCGACTGGGGATTCAACAGTTACCGCAAATACGATGCGGGCATTTCCGCCAATACGGTTCTGTTTCTGACAAAGCAGTTCAAGGATGGCTGGTTTCGCGGTATCCGCCACAAAATGACCCCTTCCGCGAGCATTGGATTCGGCCCCGATCAGACAAAACTGCAGGATCTGTACTTCAAAACGTACTACACCGATCTGCGGCCACTGTACAGCGACACGCTGCGATACGGTATTTTCGACGAGGCATTGTACGGGAAACCCGATCCGTTCAGCCGCAGGAATGTAGCAATCTCCTACAGCATCACCAACGTGCTGGAATTCAAGCACTTTTCTGCCAAAAGAGACACCGTGCTCAAGCGACGGATATTCGATAATCTGTCTTTTTCGGGTTCTTACAGCCTTACCGCCGATTCGCTGCGCTGGAGCACCGTGAGTCCGGGCGGACTGTTCCGTCTGTTCAAAGGTATCAGCAACCTGACCTGGAACGTAACGTTTGATCCGTACATCGCCAACGAACGGGGCACGCGCATCAACAGACTGGCACTGCAGGAGACCGGAAAACTGGCACGGGTCACGAACCTGGGTCTGGCGCTGAACACCGGTTTCACCATAAAACAAATGCGGGATCTGATTGAAGGCAAGGAAGTGAACACCAGCGGACCAGCCCCTGCCATCAACAAGCGGAATTCAGTGGCCAATACAGATGATCTGCTCAGCCTCTTCGACAATTTCAGGGTGAGTCACCGCATTTCGGTAGCGCGCCAGCTTATACCCACCGGCTACGGCACTTCACGCGATACCCTGGTGATTGGTACCAACAATATCAGTGTAGCAGGCAGCATACAGCTCAACAGCAAATGGTCGCTCGATCTGGGGAATATCAGCTATGATTTCCCCTCCAAACGACTGGTTTATCCCGATATCGGCTTTACGCGCGACCTGCACTGCTGGTCGCTCAGCTTCCGCTGGCAGCCAGACCGCGGCACCTACTCCTTTTTCATCGGGGTGAAGCCCGGAACACTGGAGTTCCTGAAAGTGCCATACAGGAAGGATTACTTTGATACCGGGTTTTGAGGCAGCGGTAAAGGGTGAGGCGATTTTTCTGCTGAATGAAAGGGGTTAACGGTAATGTTCAAAGTTCTGTGCCAGTCGAAAAAACACTCACTTTTCACCTGATGATTCTGTTCAGATTTGTGCTTAACCCTATCTAATCATCCCCCTGCAACAAACATGTCCCCCCTAAAAATCCTCAAAAAACGCCCGGGCGTTGCGGCCGTTGTTGCGCTGTACGTTTTTGGCATCCCCGTAGTTGTCATCGGAATACTCGGTCGGATTGCGGCGGTACAGCTCGCGCTCCCATTTCGGATTGCTGATTTCTCCCCGTGCCGTGGAGTGCAGCAGGATGAAATCGTCGCCTGCAAGCGACGGATTGTAAAACAGGAACTTCACATTGGTCTGATTGGTTGACGGGAACTTGTAATACACCCATATTTCATACGGCGGCGCACCGGGCTCGTCTTCTACATGCACAATATCGCTGGCTTGTCCGAAACGCAGGAACATACGCCCGCGATCGGTTTCAAACCCGTACCTGAATCCACTTCTGAATTTCACATTCGCAGCATCAGCCACCGCCATATAATCCCGCCAGGCGAGCTCCGGATTGTTCGGGTCGCGCTCCGCAAAATGTCGGAATATGTAAAAACGCATCTGTTTTTCATCGCCGCTTTTCAGGATGTTGATGATCGCCTGAGACCTGTCGCCGGTCATCAGCACAGAGATGGCGCGCATACAGTAAACCAGCTGATCTTTGTCCAGTTTCTGCACAAACTGTTTTTCCACTACCTCATCGGTCAGTTGTATGTCTGTGAGATCGAGAAAGGGATTGCTCCTCTGAAAGGAAAGCACCCTGCTCGCCAGCAATTCGCTGCCATCCTTTCTGAGTTCAACTGTGAGCGAGTAATTGCCGCTTCCCATCTTGCTGATGTCCATTTGTACCAGCAGCGCATCAATAGAGGAGGGCGATTTTTCCTGACTTCCGGCGGCAACCAGGTTTTTCTGTCCGTTGCCCAGTTCCTTCTCAATCACGTATCTCACGGTGTATTTTCCCCCTGAAACGCTCTGGTCGGACTGATATATTTCGGCGTAAAAGGCCAGTCGCGTGGCATCCTTGTCGTAAAAGGCAAAGGGCAGTGGCTCCAGGTGATAACCGTTTTTGGTGAAAGGCCCGTCCGAGTTGTCGGCCCTGAAACTGCGCAGCAGCTGTATCTCCGTGAGCGTGATTCTGTTCTCAAACTGTACCGTGAGCGGACTCGTAAACCGGTCGGTATTGGTCGCGTCATTCACGTCGGTCACCACCACATCGAGTGTATATTGCCCCGGAGACAGGGCCAGTCTTTTCACATCGAGCAGCGATTCAGGGAAAGTAACCCTGGGACTGTTGAGTATATATTTCTCGTAATTGACGATTTGTTCGCCATCTCTGACCAGAATCAGCACCTCGGCAGCAGCCTCGAGCTTCGTACTGTCAATGTGCCTGTACATGATAGATCCCGCTGCAATTTCAAGATTTACCTCCAGATAGGGGCGGCCATCGGGTGTTTTGAAAACTGCGAAGGACACGCCCGCGTCGAGTGCGCGCGCGAATAGCGGGAAAACAAGTACGAGTGCTGCAGTAAGAAAAGGGCGAACCGTCATGATTGATATTTTCAAAATGAAGATTTACTGAACCAGATAAAGCAGTGCCATGAACAAGCCGAGCAGGAAGATCGGGAGCCAGATCCAGAGCTTGAAGTGTTTTCCGGAAACGAATCCACCTTTTTTTCCCGCCGACTGCTTCCT
>JBDLWO010000176.1:0-7353 GCA_039804245.1 Bacteroidota bacterium | reverse complement strand
ACTACCACCGACATGGGAGTTTGAGCCTGTTCAGATTATCCCTGCAGACACTGACCTTCAACACCTTCGGCTTGTTCTGGGCTCACACGATGCCTCACTGCAGGAATACGCCAACCAGTTTCTCCCTGTTCAGGTATTCAATCTTTCGGTTACCCCAGGCGCCACCATTGACGCCACTCACGAACGGATGAAAAGCGCGTATCACCCCGACGGAGGCCGCTGGGACAGAAGCTACATGCCACGCACGATCATGATATTCGTGAGAGCTGATGCCGGGATGACGGAAGCTGAACAGGACATCGCCGCCACTGCAGAGGCCCGGGAGGCCATGATTGCCTACTGGCGCGCCATGGAAGGCACCGTGGATCAGGCCAAGGTGGAAAGTGGTATGGAGAATGCCGTTTACGGGTCTCCTGCCAGGGTAATCCGGATGCTGAAGGAGCGTTTTCACCCCGAAGACTGCCTCATGACCTGGTTTGATTTTAACACGAACGATGCAGATCTGGTGATTCACCGAATGCGTACTTTCATGGAAACCGTAGCACCGCACATTCAGTCCTGATTCTCATGTCAAGTTCATCATCCACCCTCGTCATAACAGGCGGTGGGCTCGTGGGTATGGCCGCCGCCATCCTTTTCAGCCATCGTTTCGACCGGATACTGATATATGAAAAAAGATCCAATCCGCTCACCGACCAGAATTTTTCAAACCGATCGCTGCAACTGGTTATCTCTGCACGTGGATGGAGAACGCTCGATTTACTCGGTATTTCAGACAAAATCAAAGCTCACACCCTGCAACTGAAAGGGCGTTACAAACACGAAAAAGACGGTTCTACTCATCATGAGCCTTATGCCAGCGACGGACAGGCGATTTGCTGTATTTGCAGGGAAACACTGTACAGACTGCTGACCAGTGAGGTGTTGACCCTCAGTAATACAACGGTATTTTTTGACACGGAAGTAACCGGCCTGGATCCGGCTGCCCGTACTTATTGCTGGAAAAACAGCGAAATGTCTGACACCGGCCTGTACGATTTTATGATCGGTTCAGACGGTGTACACTCTATTGTATCCAGGGAACTCAACGGCGATAAAGGTATTCACCGGGTACTTGAATCAAACAGCTATCGGGAAATCAGGATTGCCAATGCACCCTGGGCCACCAATGGATTTCATTACTGGTTCTCCGAAAAAATGATGATGGGCTCTTTCCCCGTTTTTGAAGGTGGCTACAGCCTGTTCATGGTATTGGAAAGACAAGACATCGACCTGATTCTCGGTGATACCGACAGCGCATATCTGCAAAATCATTTTCCTGAAATAACAGCACTCATCCCGGATGCCCGGCAGCGCTTCCTCAATGCCGCCGACGGGATTCTCGGTTCTGTCACCTGTGATTGCTGGCATGCCGGTAATCATACCGTTATCATCGGCGACGCAGCGCACGGTATCCTGCCTTTCATGGGTCAGGGACTTAATACAGGACTGGAAGATTTATTTGTATTGGACGAGTATTTATCGAAAAACGGACTGAAAACGGAGAAAAGTCTGTCAGACTTTGCTGCATCCCGTCGGCCCCAGTCAGATGCCATACGCGATATTTCCATGGAACAATTCAGGTATCTTACCGGTAAAATGACCCAAAGCGAGCGCTCGGCAAGAAAAGAAGTGGAAAAACACCTGGAAGAGCACGGATTACCAGGTGTTTATGCATCCTGTGCCTTTACCACCGAGCCATTTGCCGATATTCAGGAGCGTATCCGGGTATTGAACAACCGGTACCGGTAATTACCACCACCGAACGCCAGCCAGTCACAGAGTCGGGAATCCGGACGCACTTGCAAAAGAACAGCGCACACCCTACCTTTGTCATTGCCTGTTTGCGCGCATGTATGTGATTCGAAGTTCGATCGCAGAGAGGCTCCCGTTTTCAGCACTCAACGCACTACCATGACGAAATATACTCTCGATATCAACGGAAAAAAGGTTCAGGTGGAAGCCGAACCGGACACACCGATGCTTTGGGTCATCCGCGATTACGCCGGACTCAAGGGAACCAAATTCGGATGTGGCCTGGGGCTCTGCGGAGCCTGTACGGTTCACCTCAACGGCCAGCCCGTTCGCTCCTGCTCAACGCCTGTCTCAGACATAAAGAAGAATGATAAAATCACCACGATTGAAGGCATTTCCGATAACCTGGATCATGTAGTCCAGCAGGCGTGGATAGAGGAGCAGGTGCCACAGTGCGGGTACTGCCAGTCCGGGCAAATCATGTCGGCAGTTGCGCTGCTGAAGGCAATACCGCAGCCCACCGATGATGATATTGACACGTATATGTCGGGAAATATATGCCGCTGCGGCACCTACAACCGCATGAGAAAGGCTATTCACCGGGCTGCTGCCATGCAGAAAGGAAAGTAATTCTGTACCCTCTACCCACCTTGAACATGAATAATTCTGTGAAAAACACCGTCAGTCGCCGCAAATTCCTGCAATATTCCGGTCTGACCGGCGCTGCCCTGATCCTCGGGGTTTCCGGCAATCATGCCTCCGGTGCCACCACTGTTACCAACCTGAGTAATCTGGATGAGGGTTACAACCTCAGTCCGTATGTTATTATTGAAAAATCAGGTAAAATAACTATCTTCAATACAAAGCCCGAAATGGGCCAGGGCACTTTTCAGTCCATTCCCGCCCTGATCGCCGAGGAACTGGAGCTGGCGCCCGGACAATTCACTGTTCTCCAGACAGGCGGAGAGAAAAAGTTCGGCAATGAGCAGGCAGCCGGTGGCAGTTACTCGGTCAGATCAAGTTATGAAACTCTCCGAAAGGTGGGAGCTGCCGCCCGCGAGATGCTTGTTTCCGCAGCTTCAAAGCAATGGAATGTGTCGGCAAAAGAATGTTATGCCGAATTCGGCCGGGTTTTTCACAAACCATCGGGCAGGAGCCTCGGCTACGGGGAGCTGGTGGAAGCTGCCGCCACCCTGGATGCACCCGAAAATCCGCGCCTGAAAGATCCCAAAGACTTCAGAATGCTGGGGAAGCCCTCCAAAAGGCCTGATATCCCGCTTAAAGTATCCGGAAAGGCGGTATTCGGCATTGATACAGAAGTGCCAGGCATGGTGTTTGCCTCCATCGAACGATGCCCCGTATTCGGTGCCGCCCTCACAGATTTCAATCCGGCCGGCGCCCTGAAGGTGACCGGTGTGGAACAGGTAATACCGGTAGAGCGTGTCTTCGGGAACTACAAAACAACAGGTGTTGCCGTAGTGGCCGCCAATTACTGGGCCGCCCTGAAAGGCAGAAAAGCCCTGAAAATCAACTGGGACTACCGGGGCAACGAAAAATTCAATTCGCCCGACTATACACAGTACCTGAGGGATCTGGCAGTCAATGAAGGCATCACAGATGTGAGTATCGGCGACTTTGATGCCGTGTATGCCGGCGCTGACAAAAAAGTAGAGGCATTTTACGAAACCCCTTTCGTGGCACATGCTACCATGGAGCCCATGAACTGTACGGCACACTGGAAAGAGAACAACCAGCTCGAAATCTGGGCTTCCACGCAGGTTCCGTCCGATATCATGAACGAAATACCGGCCATGTTCGGTATCAGTGCCGACGATGTCACCCTGCACACCTGCTTCAATGGCGGTGGCTTCGGCAGGCGACTGGCCATTGACTTCGTTGTCGAAGCGGTGAGCCTGTCGCAAAAAATCAGAAAACCCGTCAAAGTTATCTGGACACGGGAAGACGATATGCAGCTCGGACCGTTCAGGCCACCCACGTTTTCATCGTTCAGGGCGGCACTGTCGCCCGACGGGAAACTGACCGCCTTCCAGCATAAAGTGATCGCACCCACTATCTTGTCATTTCTGATGCCTCAGCAGGACAAGACCAAAGTGGATGAAACCATGGTGGAGGGTATCAGCCGCCAGGCGTACGAGATTCCCAACATGAAAAACACGTTTGTGTACGCCGACTGTCCGGCGCCCCTGCTGTGGTGGCGCTCGGTAACCAGCTCCACCCTGGCCTTCTCACACGAGTGTTTCCTGGATGAACTCGCCCACAAGGCAGGGAAAAACCCGCTCGATTTCCGGATGGAAATGCTGACCAAAGATTCTGATACCAAACGGGTATTGCAAAAACTGAGAGCGGTTTCCAACTGGGATGTTCCCCTTCCAGCCGGCAAGGGCCGCGGGATAGCCCAGTGGGACTTCTTCGCCGGGCTGGCAGGTCAGGTAGTTGAGGTAACCAGACTTTCAGACAATTCGGTCAGAATAGACAAAGTATATGTGGTGATTGACCTCGGCACGGTGGTCAATCCGGACACCGTGAAATCGCAGATGGAAAGTGCCGTGGTGATGGGTATCAGCGCAGCCGTGAAAAAAGGCATCACATTTGCCAATGGCAGAGCCGAGCAGAGCAATTTCCACGACAGTCCCGTGCCGAGAATCACGGAATCGCCGGAGGTGGTGGTACACATTCTCGCCGAAGGTGGCAGTACAATCAAAGGCGTGGGAGAACCCGGATTGCCCCCCGTTGCCCCGGCACTGGCCAATGCCATTTTCAATGCCACAGGCATCAGGTTGCGCAAAATGCCGTTTGATCTGGATGATTTGAGGGAGTAAGATGCGTTTGCTGACTCCGTTATTTGATTGGGACTACCGCGTAATAAGCGACAAGACATCATCAGATGGTATCGGAAGTATGAGTCGTCGGCTCAACTTCTGTTACGGGTATATTGCTGTAAAGCACTTCATGCCTGGCCATTATGTTTCGATGAAAACTTTCCGGCAGCCTTGCCCAATCAAAGAGTTCTACTATAATGGGTATTGTACTCTGCTGTATTCTATCTTTCAGCAGTAAGAACACATCAACGGGTATTTTTCGCAAGTCTGGTGTCCTGATGACCAGATCCAGATCACTCCCTTCGTGGGCATCGCCGTTTACACGGCTGCCATACGCCCATACCTCGAATGCTGTATCAACCCCGGAGAAAATAGTTATCAATTTTTCTCTGTCTTTATCTCTAAGCAGCATGGTTCTGTTGATTTATGGCTTCGGCAAACTGGCGGGCATCGGAAATGAAACGCGGTAATAAAACCAGCATTTCTTCTGCAAGGTTGGCACCGTACTCGTGGGCAGTATTATTTCGGTTTTCACGATACTCCAGGAAGCGTTCGCACAGTTCGTTGGAAATGATACTTCTTAACACCGCCTGCCTGAACAAATCATTGAAATACAGCTTATCTACTGCTTTTGAAGAATGGAAATAGGGTTTTAATGCCTTGCGCAGCAATTTTCCGCTTTGTTCCAGTATAATTTCAAACTCTTTTATGCAGGCCGAACGATACATATCATAATCAATCAATTCACGATCTGTTTTCAGCAACAAACCGTATGCCTTTTCGAGCGTATCAACGCAGCGGTCGTAATATGCAGTTTCTATAACCATTTGCAATGTTGCGTGAATCAATACAGCCAGTGCAAGACTGAATAAAAGTGACCTGCAACCCTCTACAAAGGTAATGGCATATACGATTCAAAACAAGTCGGGGGTGAATATTCAGCGGGCAACTGGCCAAAATGCAGTACAGTTTGCGCTCTACTTCACCTCTACCCCACCGAAAACGGCACTGCCGTGGATACGGAGCACCTTGCCCGAATCGCCAGCCGCGAATGGCCGGCGGTCGTTGACGCCGCCCAGTACAGCTGTCACGTCGTTCTGTATCCGCCAGTTGTCGGGAACCATGATTTCGATGCCACCGAATACCGAATTGACTTCCAGCGATATGTTACCATGAAAGTCGGCCTGTGTAAGATCTACTTTGGCGCCGCCGAAGAAGCAATTGACCTCGCCACCCCTGAACTTGCTGGAAACCATCCGCTTTTTCGCGCCCCCGAACATGGCGTGGACGCTGAGATAATCGGGTGTACTCTCATCCACACCGTGATGTATGCCTTCCTGTGCACGCTGACGTTTATTTCGGCGCCGCCAGGGCTTGAGCAGCATCATCAGACCGGCTGTAATGATGGCCACAGGCCAGATAATATGCCTGATATTAAGTTCGGGATTTGCCCGTTCGATAAAAAAGAGAACACCCAGTGCCAGCAGAATGGGTCCGCCGGGGCGTTGAAACCCGTTTTTGCCGATCAGGTACAAGCCAATCAGAATCAGGATACTCGGAAAGCCGAAAAACCACTCCGGCACCGGAAAGCCCATGACTTTGGCCAGCCACACCGTACCGGCAAATACCAGCAGCAGGCCACCCACAATGCGGCCGCGGTTGTTTCGTTTTTCAAGTTCGTGATAAGAGCGGTGGTTGCTGAATGAGGATTCCATAGCGGTGTTTTATGCATGGATAACGCAAAAAACGCTACTGAATTGTCCGAAGAAGAGAAATCACGCCTGTTTCTGCAGCCACCGCAGAAAACCGTACAGAGGGACATTCCGCATCCAGTCCTGGTATATATGAGCTGCGAGGGAGGTCCTGATACATACTTCAGGCGAATATTTGTCGTAATACACCCTCAGACTGCGCGACCTGACGTTTTCGGCAGCTTTTACTTCAACAGGCACGACAGCGCCGTTCCGCTGGATAACAAAGTCCACTTCCGAAATTCCGGTATCAGGCGTCCAGTAAAAAGCTGCCTGCCGCTGACTGACGAGCTGCTGCAATACAAATTGCTCTGTGATCGTCCCTTTGAACTCTGTAAACAACTTGTCGCCCTGCAGTAGCGATTCCGGCGGAACGCCACCCAAAGCTCCGAGTAGCCCCACATCATTCAGGTATATTTTAAAATCAGACCAATCTGCGTACGCGCTCAGTGGCAAACCGGGTTTGCTGATTCGGGTTACTTTGTGAATGAGTCCTGCATCTTTCAGCCACTCAATGGCCAGTTCAAATTCCTTCGCGCGGGCGCCCGTGCGCAATACACTGTAGATGAATTTGGAGTTTTCCCTGGCCAACTGGCCGGTCACCGATTGCCAGACCAACCTGATTCGCGGCAATTGGGCAACCGGAGCGTGTTTGGAAAAATCATTTTCATAGGCCATCAGGATACTTTCCTGCACTGAGCGGGCGCGCCTGTAATCCTGACTGGCGACGAAGCCGCTTACAACTTCCGGCATACCACCCGTGAAATAGTATTGCTTCAGCAGTTCGATATATTTTCCGGCGAACAGATCAATCAGATCAGTATCGTCGCCCTGCAGGATACGACAGAGTTCCGTTTCGCCCATGGCAGTCAGAAACTCATGGAAATTCAGCGGGTGGAGCGTCATGAAATCAACCTTGCCCACCGGAAATGAAACACCCTGGTGAATAGCCACGCCCAACAGCGAAC
>JBDLWO010000175.1:0-8966 GCA_039804245.1 Bacteroidota bacterium | reverse complement strand
ATATCAGGAATAATGAAGATATAACAGCCTTTTTCAAGCGTTATTTTCCCGATACCCTTGATCTGATACCCGATCTGATAGCCGATTTCAACAGAAATCCCACCTCATCGCTGATTACAGTAAACTGCGACCCCTGGCAATGGCAGGGAAGGATACTCCTTCTTGGTGATTCCGCTCATGCTATCGTTCCCTTCTACGGACAGGGTATGAATGCCGGTTTCGAGGATTGTACTATTCTCGATAACATGCTGGATGAAATGGGTGAAAACTGGTCTGAAGTCATTCCTGCGTTTTCCCATCAACACACCCGAAACGGGCATGCGATTGCAGAACTCGCCCAACGCAACTTTATTGAGATGCGCGATCTGGTGGGTGATCCGAAATTCCTGCTCAGAAAGAAAATTACCGCTCATCTCCACGAAAAATATCCATCGGATTTCATGCCTGTTTATTCCATGGTAACTTTTTCCAATACGCCCTATCACGTGGCATTGCGGGAAGACGATGCCCAGAACCGCCTGTTCGAGTCTATTCTGGCCATCCCGGATATTGAATCAGTGTGGAATGGCGAAGCGGTGGACGGTGTATTCAGGGAATGGCTTGAAACCAGATAATACATCTGTATGACGGGCAGGTCAATCACCGGGCCTGCCTGTTTGTCAGTTGTATTACCTTTGTTGGAAGACAAACTATTTGTTAATGAAATTAATTTTAATTATACAGTAATATTTCTGCAATTTATTGATTTAAAATCAATTGCAAGCAATAATATCAACTTTTGTAACTTTGAAACTGACTGTACTGCCTGCTCCCGGGAGCGTTCACTGCTTGAACGGCACCCTTTTTGACCATACCTTTGCGTTATATTCTTTCGACGCTCTTCATTGAGTGTTCGGCTTCCCCCAGGACTTAAGCGGTATGTTTCATTGATTTCAGGGAATACCGCCTGATCCGGAAACCAATAAAAATTCATTCGACGTACCCCCTCTGTCGTCAGCATGAGCCTGTTAAAAAACATATTATTTTTCGACGCTCTGGCAGTTGTTGCCTGTAGCGCGATGATCTGGACTGGCAATACGTTAGCCGGTTCTTCTCCTGTTACCGGTGTTGTTCCGATACCACTCTCTGTCAAGTCGGGCGACAGCCTGGTAATTGCTGAAGTCAGGGATGTTGAAGTTGTCCGGCGCAATGTTTCCTCCCGTATTCTGACGGAGGTACTCCCTGATACACTTCCCTATCTGACTTTTGAGCCTGATATGTTTCAGGCCATGTATGAGCAGGCAAGCTATCTGCGTCGTCCTGATGTGAAGGAAAACGGAGCATCCGGCATCAATCGCATAGAAATGCTGAAAACAGTGGAGTTGTTGCAGCGAATCAACCTGCTGGATCCGAGTGTATTGGTGTCAACCTTTGATTTCTATGAAGTCAACACAGATTTGAAGCATGATCGGGTGCGCATGACGGGCTATTACACTCCGGTTATACGGGCAAGCAGAGTAAAGACGACGGAGTTCAGCGTTCCGATGCTGGCCAAACCTTCCAGCAATATCCCTGCACCGGCGGCTATCGAAGCAGGTGCCCTGTCGGGCCGCGGACTGGAGCTTGCATGGCTCCCATCCAGAAAAGACCTCAAAAACGCCCAGTTGCAGGGAAACTGTCTTCTGGAATTCGAGGATGGGAAACGTGAACATTTTGGTTTTGGCGGTTCTGTAAGGGGTCGTGGCGGTTCGTATGTTTTCTTTACCAGGGTAGATTCCCAGGTGCTCGGTGCCGGTACATTTCCGCTGACGGCGCGGTATTCGGTTGCCACGGATTTGCGCTATATCCCACTTGGCGCTACTTTGCTGGCAGAGTTACCCGACCTGGACGCTGCTGGTCACCTTAAGGGTTACACTTACCGTATTTTGTTCGCACAGGACAGGGGCGGTGCTATCCTTACAACCAAGCGGATGGATTTGTACTGCGGGGTGGGCCACAAGGGACTTCAGGAGGCTCATAAAATCAATGGATTGGGGAGGCTCTGGGTTATGTTGCCGAAGCAGTAAGGCCTAACTTAGCGTCTCGTTATGTCAGCCATACAGCTCCTGCTCTTCCATTTTTTTGCCGGCCTTTTCTGGTTTGTGCCCTACCGCCTGCTTTACCCTCTTTCCGACTTTCTGGCCTTTGTACTGCGGGATATAGCGGGTTACCGGAAGCAAGTGATTCTGGAGAATCTGACAAAGGCATTTCCCGAAAAGAGCCGCTCTGAAATCGACAGTATTGTCCGGTACACGTACAGAAACCTGACAGATATTATTCTGGAAACTGTCAAGTCCTTCACTACACCGGTTCCAGAGTTGAAAAGACGCTGCGTTTTCAGGAATCCGGAAATTGTTACAGCTGTGCTGAGTACGGGTAAATCGGTATTGCTGACGGGAAGCCACACCTGTAACTGGGAGTATGCGGCAACCATGTTGCCAACTTCGCTTTCGGTGCCGGTATTTGGTGCGTACAAGCCACTTACCAATAAACCAACAGAAAAATTCCTCAACCAGAAACGAAGCAGGGGCGGGATGATACCGGTGCCTATGGAGTCCATGATGGCTGAATTGCGTCGCAGCCAGTCGCGGCCGACCGCCACCATACTCATTTCCGATCAGTCGCCTAGCAGCCGGAAGCGTGCACACTGGATTCAGTTCTTTGGGCGTGAGACGGCATGCCTGCCGGGCGCTGATATAATTTCACGTATGTTTGACTATCCGGTTTTCAATTACCGTATCACCCGTGTCCGACGCGGATATTACGAGGTAACTTTCATGCCTGTCTGTATGTATCCGTCGGAAGCGGCTGAAGGAGAGATCACGCAGCGCTATCATAAATTGCTTGAGGATGAAATTCGCGCCAATCCCGGCAACTGGTTGTGGAGCCACAAGCGATGGAAAATGACGTGAGAAGAATTGACAGCGATGACCAGACCCGAAGTGCTCTTTCATGAGATTGCTGAAAAAGTGTAGCGTTTTACCCCTGACGGCGCAGCAGACTTCCGATAACGTCTCCCTGCTCTAATATTCCGAGGGGGCCTTGCCGAAACGCTCTTTCATCAGTTTGCCAAAGTAATAGGGTGTTTTCATACCTACAGCGTAGCAAACCTCTGATATAGTTTCAAAAGATCTGGATTCCAGTATTTGTCGGGCTTTGTTGAGCCGGATTTCCGTAATATACTGGTTGGGCGTCATGCCTGTGTAGGCAGTGACTTTGTTGTAGAGTGTTTTCCTCGACATATTCAAACCTTCTGCCAGAGAGTCAAGTGAAAATTCGGAGTCTCTGATATTTTCCAGTACCAGGTTTTCGAGCCTGGAAAGCCATTTCTGATCAAAACTGAGGTCTTCATCAGGTATTTCATAGCTGGCGACGACTGATTTTCTGATATCACTGCGGCGCAACAGGTTGCCGAGGCGCGCCATCAGCTCCTCTTCCATAAATGGCTTGGTGAGGTAGTCATCTACTCCGAGCCGGAGGGCGTTCAATCGGTCTGGGGCGTCGGCACGCGCAGTGAGCATGATAAAGGGCAAACCGGTGTACAGTTCCCTGGCTGTCTTCAGAAACTGGAATCCGTCCATTTCAGGCATCATGACATCTGACAGTACCAGATCAACCTGGTTTTTTTCAAGCAGTTGAAGACCTTTTTTCCCGTTATCGGCCACCAGTACCCGATATTCGGGTTCCAGAAGCTGTTGTATATATCCCGACATATCCCTGTCATCTTCTACAAGCAGGATGGTATAATTGCCGGATTGGCGAGTTTGTTGCATTTGTTCGTCAGCATCGCTTTCTGAAATCAGAGCCAACTCCGGGAACAGAGATTCTCTGGCAACAATGCCCGGGGTGAATATGAGCGTAAATTTGCTGCCTTTTCCAACAGTACTTTGTACACTGATTTCACCATCGAACAACCTGATATATTCCCGGCAAAGCGACAGGCCAATGCCGGTACCGCCCTGTAAAGACGTTTCCAATGTTTTTGACTGGAAGTAGCGGTCGAAAACGTGTGGCAGATCGTCGGGATGAATTCCCTCACCGGTATCTTCTACTGTAATAATGATATTTTCGTCAGACAGACCCGCAGAGAGCGTAATGAGACCTCCACCTGGGGTAAACTTGAGTGCATTGCTGAGCAGATTATTGATTATTTTTTCCCATTTGCGTGCATCCATCAGTATTGTGAGCTCGTCGGAGCACTGATAGTCGAGCATAATCAGTACGTTTCGGTGCTCGGCATAGGGAGTGAAAGAGGCCTTTATCCGTGACAAAAACCGATAAAGCTGTACGGGCTTGTTGTCAACGACCAGTTTATTGGCTTCCATTCTGGACAAATCAAGAAGCTCTTCCACCATATTGAGCAGCTTGCCTGCATTTTGCCGGATAGTCCGGGCATAATACCTGTTTTTCTCCCTGTCGGAGTCATCTTTGATTATATTTTCAACCGGACCAATAATCAGGGTGAGTGGTGTTCTTAATTCGTGTGTCACATTGGCGAAGAAACGCGATTTCATTTCATCCAGCGACCGGAGTTCGACGGTTTGCTGTTCAATTTTCTGGGTTCTTTTCTTCACCTCCCGTTCCAGGTTCATATTGGCCCTGCGCAGTTGCCTGGTCCTCCAGTTGCTGATGGCCCAGGCTATTCCTGCGATACAAAGAGCCATCGACAATAGTGAAGGCCATCTCAGGTAAAATGGTCTTGATGTATGCAGAGGTACAAGCAGTTCATTTTCCGACCAGTTGTTTCCCTGTCTGGTATAACGTATTCGCAATGTATAACTTCCGTATGGCAAGTTATACAGCCTGACAAGCGGCTCCTGTTGTTGTATCCAGTTGTCGCTGTAACCCTCAATTTTCCAGGAATATCGAATCTGTTTCAGATCTTCATAGACAAACGGAGAAACCCTGATGTCGAGATAGTCGTCGGCAGGAGTAATTTCAATTGGTTTGCCGGCTTCTGCCGTATTCAGGTGATTGACATAGTCACCTTCCTTGAGCTGGAAGGTGCGGGCTTCCATCAGGTAGAGCGGCTGCAGACGCTCATCGGAAACCGGTATATCTTCTGGCTTGAACACGGTTACACCATTTACGCCGCCGAAAAAAAAGCGGCCATCGTCTGAACGGTAGTGCGACAGACTGTTGAATTCATTATCAGCGATACCGTCCTGCTTGAAAAATACCTGAATACGGCCGGTACCCTTGTGCAGTCGCATCAGGCCGTAATTGGATGGAAGCCACAGAAATCCAAGTGAGTCTGCATATACAGCGTGAATATCATTGTTGGAAAGGCCGTCTGATGTAGTATATCTGCGGTATTTCCCTGTATTCGGATCCAGATGTATGAGACCTCCTTTTCTGGCAGCGAGCCAGAAGTGCCCATCGGTATCTTCATACAAATGCTGTAAGTGGTCGTACCGAAGATCGGCGCCGGGTGGCAGCAAACGGCTGAGTACCCGGCCATCTGTACCGATGAGATACAATCCGTCAGTTGTACAGGCCCATATACCCTTGCTGTTCTGATAAAGATGGAATATACCTTTTTCATGCAGCAAGGTGGGTTCGAGCGACCTGCTGCCCGGGTTTACTTTATACAGACCATTGGAGGTGCCTGCAAGTATACTGCCATCGGAACATTTGAGCAGTGTGTGTACACCGGACAGGTGCACAGATGAGTACACTACGGGCTCCTTGCCGGGTTCAATGAAAACCAGTGTTCCTCCGTGCCCGCCTGTCCAGAAACCGTTCTGATCCCGGAGGAAACAGAGCCCCTGCCCCAGAACAATGTTAAAGGGTTGAACGGCGTAATTATCGGGGTTTACGCGGCAGTCGCCTTTATAGCTGTTTACGTAGAGCCAGTCGCCCAGCTGTATGATGCCTCTTACACTCCGGTCGAGGCTGGCATCGCTCATGAAGATATGAAATCCGAGTAGATGCCGCGGCGTAAGTCTTATGATTTTACCTTTCGGGAAAGACCATATTCCCCCCTGTCTGTCAATATAATACTCTCCCATCGGGCTCAGATCAGAGAATCGTCTGGTCAGATTGATTTCATTGGAGCCATTGCTGCGTCTGATGTATAAATCATTGTTCCTGCGAGACCATGCATAGCCATACCGGAGTGGAGTTACCACATTCGCCGGATAGATTATCTCGCTGATCCAGTCGAATGACGGCAGTTGACTGGTACAGGACTCCCGGATTCGGCCGTTAACTTCAGAAAACTGGCGGAAGCGGTATTGTTCGCCCGGGTATTCACTCCATAAATCGAGATTGTCGTTCAGCCAGATACCGCCTTTATACGGGACGCTGTCCAGCACCTCACCTGCTGTATTTTTGAGAAAAATCTGTTTTATACCATGTTCTATCTGCCATACGCCCGAATGGGAGGGCCACCAGAGTGACAACTTTCTCTTCCCGGGTCTGGTTGCCAGTATTCTTTTCCATCTGCCATCATACAAATACCCTGTATCAGGTGTTCCAATCCATATTTTCCCCCGGATATTGTGTATCATAACAGATTCTTCCTTCATGGAAATAGATATTGCTTCCGACTGGCCAAGAAAGCGATGCAACGGTATTACTTTTTCGCTTTTGGGATCCATTACATCTATGGTAATTCTGCTGTTATGTACTCCAGTCAGCCATATATTGCCGTGGATGTCTTCTGCTATACGGATGATATTGGTAGTGGTCAGCTGGTTTGTCAGGTTGCTGTATTTTTTAAAGCTGTAACCATCGAACGACATTATACCCGAAGTGGTGGAAATCCACATCAGGCCTTTGCTGTCCTGAAACAGGGAAGTCGGGATGATGCCCTGTTCGTAGTCCCATTCAAATTTGTTCAGGTCGAAGTCACCGGTTTGTTCGTGTTGCTGCGCCCCGGCTGACACCAGTAACAAGAAGAGAGACAACACAAGCAATGACAGTTGCAACAAGTTTTTTCCAGGCATGGCTGACATTATTGAAGCCGGCGGAGCGCCGGGAATGAATGACCGTACAAAAATACAGTTCGGCGAGTCGAAATTCAGGTCAACAAGTTGTTTTGCCCCAGCAAGTGCCTGAAAGGGGCTATTTTACCATATTGATAGATTTTATTACCAGATTTTTAGTGTCTGATGCGATGACCTTTGTGCCGTTGGTATCGGGTTGCTGATGCTTCCTTGCCGTAACGGCAGAAAGAATACGCCCGGCTGTTATTTCTTCATCAATCATTATCATTTTCCCATCATGAAATCCAGAATTTTACTTCTTCTTTGTTTTCTTGTGGCACTCGTCTTTGAGACGTCAGCCCAGGCAACCCTCAGCATGCAGGGTACTATTCGCAATTCCACTGGTGCTGCCATATCCGACGGGATATACAGTATTACCTTCAAACTGTACACCAATGAATCGGGAGGAGCTCCTGTATGGACAGAAACACAGGACAACATCAAAGTTGTAGGTGGTGTTTACAGTGCGCTGCTGGGTGCCGCCAATCCACTGAATGCCGCATTTAATGTACCCTATTTTGTTGGTATTTCCATTGACGGCGGCTCAGAGCTGATTCCGCGTTTTCGCCTGACCAGCGCTCCCTATGCCCTGGCCTTGATCGGACAAGGCAACACATTCCCGTCGAGCGGTCCGGTGGGTGTTGGTACAGTTACACCTGAAGCGGGCGTTGAATTGCATGTGAGTGACAATAACGGTGGAGATGCAAAACTGCTGGTAAGTGCCGGTGATGACAACACACCCGTACTTCAGTTCAAAAAAGGTACTACAGCTGCTGAAGTGGAACTCAGTGGTGGTTTCCTCAATGTGGACGCCAATTCGCTACCAGTTCAGCTGATTGGTAATGGTGACGCACGCCTGAATACAACCAGCACAGGTATCAATATTCCCGGCGATCTCACAGTGGGTGGAGATTTAAATATCAGTGACCTTTCTGTTCCCACGCTAAATGTGACTAATATCATATCAAATTCAACGGGCAACCTGAATCTGTACAGAGGATCAGACGTACATATAGCCTGCAAGGAGAACATGACACATCTCTACAACTATGTGTATATCAGTGGTTACCAGAGTCAGAGTTTTCCGTCTCATTATGCTGCTACCACTTCTAACCCTATCTTGCAAATTGATCAAGGAGGAAGTAAAGATGTTGGATTGTTTGTTGACAAAAGTATTCGTACTGTTGGTATCCGACTTTACTCAGACGCGCGAATCAAAAAAGATATTCGCCAAAGCGACAGCAGAAATGATCTCGCCACACTGATGGATCTTCGGGTAACTGACTATAAATACATTGATTCGATCAAGTCAGGTGTGGGCCCCAACAAGGGATTCATTGCCCAGGAGGTAGAACAGGTATATCCGATAGCGGTAAAAACAATAACTGATGTAATACCCAGTATTTATGAGAGGCCTCTGAATCGCGAAATCAAAGGAGACGAGGCTACATTTACGCTCAGCAAGCCTCATGGGCTGAAAGCTGGTGACCGTGTAAGACTTTGCCTTCCCAGAGATCAGAAAACCTTTGATATAGTCCGGATTGACACAGATAATATCTTCACTGTAAAAGGCTGGAGCGAGCAGGGTGAAGAGGGTGAGTGCTTTGTGTATGGAAAAGAGGTCAGGGATTTCAAGGAGATTGACTACGACCGGATTCACAACCTGAACGTATCGGCTACCCAGGAGCTGGCCCGTCAGCTGGAACAGCTCCGCGCAGAGAATGCCGAGCTCCGCATTAAGTATAACAGTATGCTCCGCGCCAATGAAGCGGTAAACGGACGGTTGGCCAAGCTGGAAGCCCTGCTCGACAGCGGTGCCTCAAAGCGTTAAACGGCGCCTGCGTCCAGATTATTTCATCAAAAAATGAAATTCAACCGTGAAAAAAACGCATATTCCCATATTGTTTTTGATCCTGTCGTTATGTGCGACGGGCGTCGTCTGGTCTCAGAACAGTCCCA
>JBDLWO010000174.1:0-3631 GCA_039804245.1 Bacteroidota bacterium | reverse complement strand
CCCTTTTCAAAGTGGAGGCTGATATTTTCCGGTTCTGTTTTTGTCACCTGTGTTGGCCAGGCAGTTTCGGGTAGCGGTTCACGGCTGTTTAGCGTTTCTTTCCCACCCACAGAGGTGCCCCACAATCCCTTGTTGATGGAGTATGCAGCCCTTGCAAAGTCCATTTCCACACCGTGCTGTTTGAGAAATTCAATTTCCGCTTCACGGCTCAGTCGCTGGTCGCGAATGGGAGTGATGATTTCAGCTTCCGGGACCATACTTTGAAAAATCATGTCGAATCGGACCTGATCATTGCCGGCCCCTGTACTGCCGTGTGCAATGGCATCTATATTCAGGCTGCGGGCATACTCTGCTACTGCGATGGCCTGACTGATACGTTCGGCGCTGACACTGAGCGGATAGGTGCCATTTTTCAGTATATTCCCATAAACAAGATACCGGATACAGGATTCATAGTACTGTCTTGTAACATCTGCCACTTTGAAAGATGCCACTCCCAGCGCACGCGCACGGGATTCTGTTTTCTGCAGTTCGTCTGCGGAGAAACCACCGGTCTGTATGGTTACTGCGTGTACCTCCATATCACGTACCTGATTCAGATAAACGGCACAGTAGGTAGTATCCAGTCCGCCACTGAAGGCCAGAACAACTTTTTTCTTTGTCATGGTGCTGAATTAAAAAAACATTGCCGTTACGCTGGCGGTGGTACTTTCAAATTTGTCGCGAAAAACGGTTTTGGCTTTCGAAATGGCACGGCGCCATTTTTCAGCCAATGCCTTGATGCGGCGGGCTTTTCTGGCAGGGTCCTGCATTGTCATTTCCTGCTGCTTTTCCTCGGGATCGTAAAGCATGGCGGTACAAAGACAGTTTTTGCGTTCCTTGCTCATCAGGATTTCGTAATTGACACAACTGCGGCAGCCTGCCCAGAAGGCGTCATCGTCGGTCAGCTCCGAGTAGGTTACAGGTTCGTATCCCAGTTCCGAATTGATCTTCATGACAGCCAGTCCGGTAGTCAGTCCAAAAATTTTGGCCCCGGGATATTTTTCGCGGCTGAGTTCAAAAATTTTGCGTTTGATCTGTTTTGCCAGACCTCCCTTGCGGAAGTGAGGAGACACGATCAGGCCGGAGTTGGCCACATACTTTCCGTGTCCCCAGGTTTCGATATAGCAGAATCCGGCCCATTCACCGGTATCCGAGAAAGCAATAACGGCTTTCCCTTCGGCCATTTTTTCCCGCAGATACTCGGGTGTCCTTTTGGCAATGCCAGTTCCGCGAGCTTTTGCGGAAGATTCCATCTCCTCACAAATGAGGGGGGCAAAGTCGAAGTGAGCTTCGCTGGCTGCGATAACCTTGAAAAAATGAGGTGTCATTGTTTGATGCCTGAGTCAGGAGTTAAGATAAGAGGTGCGCCGGGCTGTTCACCGGTAGTCGGCAAACAGGGCACGGAGGCGCTCGCAACGGGTATCCCTGTCGCGGCAGATCTGGTCAGCAGATCAACGGAGAATTATCGTCGCAATCCTGACGGACGCGGCAGGCAGCTGGAAAAAAACGTCTGCTGGAAAGAGCAGGCGGAAAAAACACCCGTCAGGCGCCGGCAGGAGGCAGCGGCGGCGTGAACGTCGGAAAGACCAGTATTTTTTTTCATTTCACAAAACCACAGCCAGAAGCGAGCTGCAGCTCTAAAGCGTTAAAAAAGATGGATTGAGTACGTCTCTTCGACGCAAATAAACTGATTTTGAATGGCAGGCTGCGCAAAGGTATTTTTTCCGCAGAATCTGATTCTATTATTTTAAGTCAGTCATGGTACTTAACTGCGGAATATGGGCATTTTATGCACAAAAACAGGTATTAATGGCGCTATTTGTGCGATTTTATTGTGTGTAAATATTTCGTTAATTCTTGAGAAAAAGGTGAACTGTGCCTATTCCATCACCATTTCCAGGATGTCCGGTGTGTTTACTCCGTTGAATCCCGGCACATGAAGTTCATAGAATTGCAGTAATTTACCCAGCAATACTTTTCTTTCCGCTCTGGCCAGTACTATTTCGTGACAATGCTCGAGGGGAGTACTCATCAGTTCTGCCATTTTACTGGCTCCATCAGGTTCCAGGAATGCGGAAGAATAAGGACGCTCCCGGGTGAATATTCCCTCTTTGAGATCAAAATACATTTTATCAGACAGGTTCTCGTACTCAGTATGGGGTTGAAAACCGAGGAATCCGGTCAACGCCAACAAGAAATGGAGGTGCACATTGGCAATCGGGTGGGGGGTCTGGTCGAGCCATTTGAGTGTGTGTATCAAAAACTGATAGAGCTCGCGGTTTTCTTCCGTTTCCTGTATGCATTTACGGCAAATTTCTGCCATGAACAGGGCTACAGCTCCCCGTTTGATATCGAAAGGGATATTTTGCCATACCTCTGCCACCCGCATCTCGCGCAGCCTGTTCATTGCATTCGGATCATCGCGGTAATATGCCACCAGATCAACTACCATCATGGGTTGGAACAGGCTGTACGGCATACGGGCTCTGGCAGAGCGTACCCCGCCCGCTATGAACGTATGCAATCCTTTTTCCTCTGTGAAGATATCTGTAATAACGCTGGTTTCAGCATATTTCACCGTTCTGAAAACAATCCCCGTCGTTTTTAACTGCATTATTTCAGGATTTAACTGCGAATATACGCTCAAAATGAGAGAACAGCTCCGCATCCTGACGCCTGAAGTCTTCCGGGAAATTGAAATAGTGATGGATGGCCACAGGAACCGGATCCAGACCCGCCAGCCCAACTGTTTTTTCCACTTTTTCTCTGTCCATTCCGCTGGTTTCAGTCATTTTTTCCCAGAATTCAGTTTCCTGTACAACTGGCCAGCCTGCATCCGGAAACCAGTTGACAAATGCTTTGGCATACTCATGCATGCCTGTATTATAGTTTTCGGCCGGCCGGTAAAATCCAAGCATGAGATTTTCGGCAGAGAAAATCAGGCACCCATCGGGTTCATAGAGCTCCGATGAGTGGAAATATGGATGTTCGGGGCTGGGGAACGGCCGGGGGTAAACGATGACCTTCTCAAATTTTTTGAAAAGAAATTCGTCTCTGTTAAAGGTGAGTATGACTGCCTGGGTTGCCAGCGCGAGTTCTACATCAGGAGGAAGGTCATCTTCCGGCCAGTCGAGGGCCGTCCAGTCGGTACCCATTCTGAAGAGTGCTACCCTCCCCTCAAACCGTATTTTCTCCTCTTCCGGCAATCTGTTGTAGAAAGTGCATACCCGCTCCAGCGTTTGTCGCATCGAAACATCGAGCCGGGGAGGGCGCCTGCTGTACCACCACCAGTTGATTTGCGGAGAAAGTATATAAATGACTGCCGCAATGATCAGAAATGGCACCATCCAGGGAGCGTAGGAACTGTCAACCGTCCAGGCCAGGTACAGAAAAATCAGGGTGAAAAACAAAAATGGAAGCGCTGTCAAACGGGCAAACATGGGTACTTGATTGAGTGATTTGAATTCGGGTTCAAAAAAACGCAAAAAAAACTTTGCTGGTATGAAAAGAATGATGTTATCTTTGCCCCGCTTTACAAAACAGCATGGTGCCTTAGCTCAGCTGGTAGAGCAATGGACTGAAAATCCAT
>JBDLWO010000173.1:0-57006 GCA_039804245.1 Bacteroidota bacterium | reverse complement strand
CATTGTACAACAGTGTCGGATGTGTAAAAAAGCTGCCATTGGGTACCACAGGCTTCGGGAAAGTAGCCGGATCAATACGAACCCCGGGTTTGTATTTCCATGTTCCTGTCAGTATGGGATTACCCCAGAATGCATTGGTGTACATACCGCCTTTACCACCAGTATCAAACACCCTGACTACCAGAACATTTCCTTTGGGCCGGAGGATGTTGGCCTTGAAAATGTAGTTCCGCCAGTTGCGACAGCCGAAAGATTCTCCTATCTTCACCCCATTCACCCATGCGATATCATAATCATCAATCTGGTTCAGGGCGATGTTGAAATCCTCTGCGCTGAACCCCTCGGGCAGGTCAAACTCTTTTCTGAACCAGACTGATCCGTCGTAACCTGCAAGTCCGGCATCTTCCCATAATGTCGGAATCTGCATTTCCTTCCAGTCGGAGATATCAGTGGAGGGATCCTGCCAGTTGGCTGCAATTCCGGGGTCGTTTCTGAAATACCAGGCCGTATCCCAGGTTTGGCGATAAACAGCCAGTTCGGCATTCAGTTGATCATAATTCTTGCCGGGAAGCGTCATCTGATCCACCAGTTCGGTATAGGCAGGAAACGGCCTGAGCGCTCCTGCACTCATCCAGGTCTCAATGGATGTAGCTCCCAGACAGCTGGTGATGAGCCCTACAGGCACCTTGAAATGCTCGTACAATTCCCTGCCAAAGAAATAGGCAGTCGCTGAAAATCCTTTCACGCTGGCAGGAGTAGCAGCAGTCCAGCCACTTCCCTTTACATCTTTTCGGGGTATATAGTCGGTTTCAACAAATACATTGAACAGCCGGAGTTCGGGCAGGTTATCCCGGAGGGAATCCGGTTTTATACCGAATTCACCGACCGACCACTGCATATTGGATTGTCCGCTGCAGAGCCACACTTCGCCGAAAAGCACATCTTTTACTGTTATGGTATTCTTGCCTGAAATCACCAGTTCATAGGGCCCGCCGGCTGGCACCGGCTCCAGCGTCACCTTCCAGTCTCCGCGACTGTCGGCAGTAACCTGAACAGTATTTCCAGCTATCAGTACACTGATCAGCTCTCCGGGGGTACCCCACCCCCAGACGGGCACACGTGTATCGCGCTGCATCACCATTTTGTCACAAAACAGCCGGGGCAGTGAAACAGCTCCCAAATCTGTCAAAAATGCCGTGAAAATGGCAGTAAATGCCATTGATTTCAATAAAAAGAATCCACGTTGACTCATCGCTGCAACCAGTTTGCAAGAATTGAAAAAATAGTATGTGCAAACATAGTTGTTTTTTTAATTGTCTGTCCTATTTTTGTCGCATCCGGATAAGGCCCCATACCCAATACCCAATACCATACCCAATACCCTTCAAACAAAACGCATGCGCAGAAAAAACACATTCATTCAAATTACGTCGCTGTTCACGTTGATTCTTGTTACTTCGTGCAGCCCGAGGCAACATGATGCCGTTATTCCAACCGCAGTTGGTCCGCAGATTTCCCGATCAGCGGGTGCACCCGAATGGGACAAGCTGCTGTACCGGAACAAAGGCTGGTTTGGTGGCGACGGAATATTTGCTGTTCCGCTAAACGGCGCAGAATATGTTCAGGCAACTGACAAGACAAAAACACTGTTCATTTTCAGTGATTCGGTAGTAGCCGACTCGGTAGGTGAAACAATCCGCAGGAAGGATTTTACCATGGTACATAACTGTGTGGCTTATCTGGATGGCAGCGAGCCCGATCCGGATAAATTCAGTTTTTTCATCAATCAGGATGAAAAAGGCAATCCGACTTCGCTTTTTGTCCCCAATACACCTCATGCAGGTCCGAAAGACTATTACTGGATGGGGGATGGATTTGTCAATGTGGAAATGGACAGCACACTTTATGTCTTTGCTTATCCGGTCAGGGATACTATTATTCCGGGCTCCTTCTTTGAGTTCGATCAGCTGGGTGTTAACCTGATCGCCATTCCCAAAGGAAGCAAACCTCCCTTCAAAGAACAAAGACAACTCGAAACGCCTTTCTACTTCCCCCTGGAAGATTGGAAGAAGGTAACCATGGGTAGTGGCATAGTGGTAAATACGTCCTGGGCAGGTGCCCCCAACCCGGATGGTTACATATATATTCTTGGTGTGGGCGGACTGGATAACGGGCTGGTGGTAGCACGCGTGAAACCGAAGGAGTTTGAGCTGTTCCACAAGTGGGAGTTCTCCAGCGGCACCGAATGGACTACCGATTACCGAAAGGCCCGTCCGGTTACCCGGATGATGTCAAATGAACTGAGTATGAGTCCAATGTCCGACGGCAGGTTTGTACTTGCTCATCAGGTTTCAGGGATCGAAAATGAGGTGGGAATACAAATTTCAAAACACCCTGCTGGTCCGTTCTTCCCCATGCACAAGGTCTGGACATGCCGCGAATGGGAGCAGGATCTGGATTACTTCAGCTACAATGCCAAAGGTTACCCGCACCTCTCCAAACCCGGTGAACTCCTCATCTCCTACAACGTAAACTCATTCGATTTCTGGACTGATATCCTGCGCGAGCCCCGCCTCTGCAGGCCCCGTTTTTTCCGGGTGAAATTATAGCATCGCGTATCTTGTCGGGTGGGTCTTTCCATTTCATATTATCTTTGAGCAGCAAAAATACCCAATACCCCATACACAAAACCCAATAAAAACAACACCACTCATGCAGACGCTCGTTTTCGCTACCAACAATGTGCACAAGGCCAGGGAAGTCGAACAGATCCTCGGACCGGGGTATTCTGTCAAAACACTCCGCGATATTGGTTGCACGGAGGAAATAGAAGAAACTGAGTCCACCCTGGAGGGAAATGCACTCCTGAAAGCCCGTTACGTCAGAGAACGCTACGGTTACGACTGTTTTTCTGAAGATACAGGACTCGAGGTGACAGCTCTCGCGGGCGCGCCGGGCGTACACACCGCACGCTACGCGGGCGAAACGCGCGACCCTGCTGCCAATATGCATCTGCTGCTCCATAATCTGGAAGGTGTGTCAGACAGGTCGGCCCGGTTCCGGACAGTGATTGCCCTGGTGCGCGCTAACGAGGAAATACTGATCGAAGGAATATGTAATGGCAGGATAGCAACCTCGGAAATCGGTGATAAAGGGTTTGGTTATGATCCGGTTTTCATTCCCGACGGCTACGAACTCACCTTTGCTGAATTGGGTGATGACGTAAAAAACAACATCAGCCACCGCGCCAAAGCAACACTCAAACTGATGGAGTTACTCTCATAAATGATAGTTGTTCATTCAAAAGCTTTCAAATAGCTCCGGGATCAGATAACTCCCGGAAATGAGTTCTGAAAAACTCGTCACACCAGAGACAAATATTTTTAAGCTCCCCAACCCGCTCAGTGGCATACTCCCTGCTGATACCGACAGTCTCTCCCATACCCAGCGGATCTCCCTCGTTGATCTTCTGAAAAACCGGCGAGTTTGCCACCCGGGCCAGTACATCAGCCACCTTCTCTGTCCGGGCGTCACCCATGGCTTTCCAGGTTCCCGGACAACAAGGATTGATTTTCCACAATTGTATGGATATTTCCTGCGGAATACCGGGCGCCCCCGTCAGAAACCCTATACCACCCGACAAAATAGAGCAAAAATTGTGCTGAGGATCTCTTTTCCATATTCCCTTCTCACAAGCACGGCCCCGTGCCCAGTTACCTCCAAGCCACATATCCTCGGTAGCTCCCCAATAACCCCAGCTCAGCGATTTACCCTTCACCAGGTAGGTATCCTTCTCTATCAGCGGATCCCTGTCGTCTCCATTCACATCCCTCGATTCAAATAACGAAGCCAGATCCATCAGTCGCGCACCCGCGTGCTTGTGATAGCGGTCTATACTGGCAATATCGAAACGAGTGACACCCTTTTCAATCAGTGTATCGAGTATTTCCCCGGTGAGCAGATCGCCGTTTGTCTGCAACATGATCTGCGTGGCATCTCCGTAGCGGACTGCAAGCTTGTCCAGAATGGTATAAAGCAGCTTCTTTTCCGCCAGCGGCTCGCCTCCCGACAGGATAATACGGTCAATACGGTCGGGCAGATTGTCAATAATCTGCAGACATTCTTCTTCGGTCATGCGCTTTCCCTGCGGACCTGAATTGTTGTAGCAGTGATCGCACTGATCGTTGCAAAGCTGGGTAAAAACCCAGTAAAGTGACTCACAATGGTTGTAATCTTTCATTTCTTGTTGAGTGATTGCCAGAATCCGATTTCCCGCTGCATTCCTGTGCGCGGATCTGCCCCGAATGTGACCAGGTTGTCATAAACATGCAACATCCCGTTCTCCAAATAAGATAAACGGTCGCCCATTATGACGGCTTCTTTCAGATCGTGTGTCACAAATACGGTAGTAATGCTGCGCTCCTGTGTCAGTTTACGGTAAAGTTGCTGCATCGCTGCCCGCGTTTCGTTGTCAAGGTTGCTGAAAGGCTCGTCGAGCAGCAATACCGCCGGACTTGCCAACAGCGCCCGCCCAAATGCCACCCGCTGTCGCTGTCCGCCACTCAATTGTTCGCTTCGCTTGCGCGCATGCGGTAACAGATCGAGCTGCTCCAGCATTTCAAATGCCTTGCTTTCTGCATTGATTCTGTTTTCTCCCTTGATTTTCATTCCAAAAGCCAGGTTTTCAAGCACATTCAGATGGGGGAATAAAAGTGCCTCCTGGTACAGATATACCGCTCTCCGTTGCTGTGGTGGCACACCCGTTACATCTCGACCGCCAATACTGATACGCCCGTTATCAGCAGCAGCAAGTCCGGCAATTATGCGCAACAGGGTTGTTTTTCCACAGCCGGATTTGCCCATGACGGCAAGAATGTTCCCGTCATTTAGTTCAAAGGACAGGTTGTTGAGGATCTGTACTCCCGACCGGCTCACCGAAATATTGTCAACTTTGATGTTCACGGCCTGTAACGGATTGTTTTTTCGTTTATCAACATTAATACAGCAGGGGGAAGCAGTAACAGACAGCTGCCTGCAGCCGCAATATACGGGTCGGCTTCAGCCAGATATTGCCATACTGTCAGCGAAAGTGTGCTCACTCTGCCCTGTCCAATTACCTGTGTAAGCCCGAAATCAAACCACGAAAATACGAATATCTGAAAAAAAACGGTTCTGAGGGCTGGTGCAGAAACTGGTATCAGGGCTTTGACCCACGCAACGCGGCGAGAGGCACCCAGCGTAAAACATAACTCCTCCATTGAAATAAGGTTACGCCCCCAGTGACTGATGAAGTAAATCACACTGAAAGGGAAATACAACAAAAACTGTACAATCATCACGCCTGCAGTTGTACCGCTGATGCCAGCCTTCAGAAAGAAGTACTGAAGGCAGTATGCGTAAATCACTGGCGAGAAAGCATAAGTGAGATACCCCGCCGCCTGTATCTGTCTCCTGCCGGAGTCTTCGGCCAACTTGCGCCCAAGAACAAAGCCGGCTGCTGTGGAAAACAGGGCTACGCTGCCCGAAAGTAATACAGAGAGCAGGATAACCGGGAAAATTCCCTGGTGCGCAGCAAAAAGCCGATCCCAATGTGCTACTGTTATAGTATCCGGCAAAAGTAACGGGTATTTCCATGAGCCCGACACCGACAAGACAGGGAGATACAGAAATGGAAGTACCAGAACAGCTGCAATGAATACCGTTACTATATATTTTCTCATGCTTGCTCCCGTTTTGTCCGACTGACCAACCACGCAGTGACTCCCACCACCAGCGCGTAGAGCACTGTCAGTGCATAGGCCTGCGGTATGTCTGCCAGATCGAATTTTCTGAATTTGTGAGCAATGAGAACAGAAATCATTCTGGGCGACTGCAGACCAAGCAGCAGCGGCACCTCGTAAGCGCCGAACAGAAATATAAACACAAGCCCTGTATTGGGCAATGCCCGACTCAACAATACCGGAACAGCTACCCTGAACAGTATCTGTTTTTTCGATGCACCCAGAGAGGTGGCCAGTTCAGTCAGTTCAGGCAACTTTTCCGACTGCCTGTACTGCCACAGCAAAATGGTCATGAACGGGATACTCATCAGGGTAAGTGAAATGATGATACCTGCATGCCAGTAGTCATTGATCAGTGAAGGCGCAACTGTGCCTGTAGAAGCAAAGATTACGCGCGCATTCATTCCAGTGGCGCCAAGCCACTCTGTTCCCATGAAGCCCGCTATCAAAGGCGGTATGGATACCGGAAGGAACAAGAGGTAGCGGATAACGGGGTTATCCAGGGCGTCGGAAAAAAACAGCACCAGAATCAAAGCCGCTGGCACAGTGATTAATAACACAATCAAGGCAACTGCCAGACTGAGCAGCAGTGATATCCAGGTTTCCGGCGACTGTAATACCTGTTGCCAGTATTCAGTGGTAAAGCCCGGTGCTCTGCCGCCAGCAACACCAACGCTGCAGGCCAGTGCATACACAATCCCCGTCAGCAGGGGAAACAGCGAAACTCCGTAAAACAACTGGCGGGAAGCTGACATCTATTTTTCTATAATATGTATTCTGAAGTCCTTGTAAAGACGAAGCATATATTCCGGTGCCGGTTCTTTCAAAGCATACTTTGCAAGCGTATCGGGGTCGGGCGCGTACTTGCCTGAACTCACCCGACTGAACTGCTCACGCAAGTCGGCAGGAAGTTTGGCAGCCGACAGCACGGTGCCATCGCCCCACACAGACGGGTCCTGTTTTTTCAACTGTGCCTCCGGCGAAATCAGGAAATCCGTGACTACCATCGCGCCTGCCTTGTTGGCAGAATTCGCCGGAATACCGAGGTAGTGCGAATTCCGGATGGTGCCGGTATTGTATACGTACGAACGCCCGCTGACCGGAAATACACCCTGCTGTATCTTGTTGTCCACCTCGTTGTGGTTGTTGGAAAAGGTGAAGTCGAGCTCTCCGCTTGCAAACATCCGGTGCATGGAAGCCAGGCTCTCCGGGAAAGTTTCTCCCTTTTGCCAGAACCAGCCCCTGTTTCGGTTAATGTAATTCCAGAGTTCTCCGCTCAGCTTCAGATACAGGTCCTCGCGAAATGGTCCATCGAGCACATCGCTGCTCCCGCCGAGTGCTGTCATCCAGGATTTGAGCAGGGTCATGCCTGTAAAATCGTAGGGAATTGTGAATTTGCCCGGGTGTTCCCGAATCCATTGCTCCAGTTCTGACAGACTTCGCGGGGGCGCTGGCGTACGCATGGAGTCATAAATGACCGCCAGTTGCACATTACCCCACGGGCACTCGTATCCGTCTGTTTTCTGTTGAAAATCGGTTCCAATAAACGGATTTTCAAGATCAACATATCTGATTCCGGGTAATTTGCCGGTAAACGGACCGTACAGTCCCGATATTTGTCTGAGCTGGAAAAAGGTTTCACCATTGATCCAGCACAAGTCAACCGCACTCCTTGCAACGCCTGCCTCCTGTTCGGCCATCAGTACTTTGACAATTTCATTACCCTGACCGGGGATGGGCTTCAGGTTAATATCAAACCGCTTTTTTACTTCCGGAACCACGAACTCCTGCACATATCGGTTGATCATCGGATCACCCTGCCACATCATCCAATAGACAGTCGTCCCACGTGCCTGTAACAGGATGTCGTCCCACGAATCGGCGGGGGCTGCAGATGTAGTCCTGTTGTCGGAACCGCAGGCTGTCAGCACTATGACTGTAATAATCAGGAGCAGAGCACGCATGATCAGAATGTAAGGTGAAGTGAAAACTGCAATTGTCGCGGTGCACCTGCATTTCGGCGAACCAGAATACCAGAGGCCACCGGGCCCGACTGTATCTGGTTGCTCTGTGTGGCGTTGTTGGAGTAGCCGCTGAGGTTGACTGCATTGAACAGATTAAACACATCGGTACGCAGCACCAATATATTTTGTCTGCTTTTCAGAAGCGAAAAAGTTCCTGAAAAGTCGAAGACGTTCGACCAGGGTAACCTGTCGTTGTTGCGGGTTTCGCCGGGCTGCCGGTCGCTGTTACCCAGGTAGGCATCTCCAAAGGAGCGCCCGTCACCATTGAGATCGGTGGTACCAAATACAGCTGCATCGGGGATGCGGTTGATGGGTTGTCCGCTTTGAAGCAGGGTTGCCAGCGTAAGCGACCATCTTCTGGCCGGGAAACAGGTAAAATAGCCATTGATCACATGTGTACGATCGTTTATGCCGGGCCCCCATTCTCTGTCGAAATCATTGGCGTCCATCGCCCGGAAATTGATGTCCTCGGTATTGTTTTCGAGGCGCGACAGGGTGTATGTCAGACGGCAGGCGTAGCGGTCGTCACCCCTGGTTTTCTCAAAATTCACGCTCAGAGCTGAATAGCGTGAGCGACCTGCCGTTTCGGTCATGACTACATTGCGGGCAACGCCACGCACGGTATCGCCACCGATCAGAGAGAAACCACCCGGATAAATTGCCACGGGACGGGTCAGATCGGCTTCGGCCTGCGTCCTTATTTTCACGCTTGCAGGATCATCGTTTGGCCAGGGGGAGGGCGCATTCAGGTCGCGCAGCCGGTACTGATGCCGCGATTCATTGTGCACCAGATCCACGTAAAAAAGTTTGTCCTTGTCGGGCTGAAACTGATAGCCAAACGCGGTTTGTTGCGTCACAGGGTTCTGATAACCCGAGGGATTGAGAATACGCCGTTCTCCGCTGAAAACCCCGACTCGCTTTCCCTGAAGCCCGGTGTATGAAGGGCCCTGTAAATATGTTACCCGGGTGGCACTGGCAGTCAGATTGCCATCAAATGTAACTTTCCCGGGATCAGTGTCTGCAGGGAGTACCCCTGAAGCCATCAGTGCCATTATCTGGCGCCTGTAGTCAGCATCTGTCGTATTTTGCTGTAGTGCATCGGAATGGATAGCGTAGAGTATTTTGTCGTAATATAGGCCAAAACCGCCACGCAGACTGCTTCTCTCATTCAGGCGATAGTTGAAACTGAGCCGGGGTGCCACATTGTTCAGGTCGTATCGGGAGCCACCGCCTCTTGATAAATTGTCAAGGTCGTAGCGAATGCCCAGGTTCAGGGTAAAGCGGTTATTCACCGACCAAACATCTTCTATATAGGTATCATACATATTGTGGCGGGCACCAAATGCGGATGGACGCAACTCAACCGAATAAGCCAGCACCTGAACGTCAGCGGGTATATCCTGCACATCGAGTCCTGCTCCACGAGCCCTTTGCAGCACTTCCTGTTGCTGTGCCTGTGAAAGTTGTACCAGATAACTCCCGTTGGGATTGCCTCCTCCAAAAAGACTGTGATCAGCAGATATGATCCCGGCTCCTGCTTTCAGTACGTGTTTGTCAAAGTACCAGCTCAGCTTCTGCTGGAATTGCAGGGTGTTTTCTGTGGCATCAAACAGATAGCCCGGGTGTCCCAGCTGTGCAGCGGGGATACCGTTGGGATCCAGTACGGTAACATTTGGACTTTCTGCATTCACGGCGCGTCCGTAATTCCAGCGGAAGCGACTGTACTGAAAATTCGTCTCCGATTTGAACGCCTCACCGAGATAAGTATTGCGCACAGAGAGCAGTGCAGAGTTTCTGTCCTGAAAACTGGCCGCAGAAGGGAAGGTAATTCCACCATCGAGCCCCCCACCCTGTCGGGCTAAATGGACCAGTCCGAGATTGGCTCTGAAGGCTGTTTGCAGTTGCTTGTTCCAGCGGTGGTCGACCCTGGCCGACAGATAATTGAAATTGTTCTGCCCACGGACAGTTTCATTAACGTCCAGAGCCGGTGACGAGAGTAAATTATCTTTCAGGTCGCGGGTAAATTCGGCATTCAGGTAATAGAAGGTTTTATCCTTCCGGATCGCTCCCCCGGCCCCGAAACCGGTCTGCTCGCGCCTAAACCCGTCTTTAACCTGGTTTCCCGAGAGATCGCGTTGTGCGTAAGGTGAAGGTGCATCAGTGATCGCGCCCGGGCGAGTCACCAGAAACGCCTCTGCGGTGGACTCATTACCGCCGGAGCGGGAAGAAATATTAATGACTCCGTTGCCCGTCTGGCCGTATTCTGCGGAGAAATTATTCGTGAGTGCCCTTATATCGCGTACAAAACCCACCGGAATATTGAATTTCATTCCGCCCAGGAACTGTTCGTTATTGTCCATACCATCAATCATATAATTGGTATAGAGTGAATTGGCGCCATTGATACCTACATTGGGCGCTTCCGGATAAAAACCGGTAGCCTGTACAATATTGGGGAGCCTGTATAGTGCCCTGGTAATATCCCGACCCTCAACAGGAAGCTGAGCTATCTCTTCCGGTCGCAGTACAGAAGAGACCTCAGCATTACCGGTATTCAACCTGGAAGCGCCATTGATAACCAGCTCGGACATAGACACATCCTTTTTTCTGAAGACCGGAAGCATGACTGATCCGTTTATCTGGCCGGATAGCCGAATATCAGACAGAACAGAAGCATGGAATGAGTCGGACTCAGTAACCAACAGTTCACAGTTGCCGGATGCCGGAAGTCCCCTGAAAAGTACTTTCCCGCGACTGTCGGTGATCAATTCGGCGTCATAGCCAACCGAAACGATGCGGAGTGTCACCGCGATGCGCGGAACCGGTTGTTTCAGGGAGGACTCATACACCAGTACGTCCAGATCCACCTGCGCTGAAACGGAAGCAGCGAAGAACAGTAAATACAGAAAAGAAAGTGAAATCCGGGGTACAGACATGGGTGAATTATCGGAGTGCGGCGATTAACAGATCTGCCACAAAGATAATTCACATCTTGTTGCTGTACCCCGGATGGCTGTAACTATGAGCCGTGGCAGTGCTTGTATTTTTTACCACTGCCACAAGGGCAAAGTTCGTTTCTGCCCACAACTTTTTCTCTCACAACAGGTTGTTGACGCTGAGCGGGTCCCTGACTGGCAGACATGGCGGCTCTTTGTGCTGCCTCCTGCGTTTCGGTACGCTGTTGCTGATTGTTGGTGCGAAGGCGATTTGCCTGAGCTTTCCTGAATGCTTCGGCGGCCTGCTGCTGTTGCTGGGCACGCTGGGCAGCATCCTGATCAGGAAGCGTGAGTGAACCTTTGAGCAAAAACGATGTCACGCTGACGTTGATATGGCCAATCAGTCCTTCAAAAAGGTTGTATGCCTCTACCTTGTAAATCACCAGCGGATCTTTTTGCTCGAAGCTGGCGCCCTGAACAGATTCCTTCAGATCATCCACATTACGGAGGTGCTCCTTCCATGCATCGTCAATAAGGGCCAGGGTAGCCACCTTCTCCACATCACGCATGATCGTTTTGCCATCCGACTTGATCGCATCCTCCATATCGGCACTCACATTGAGACCGAGAGAGCCATCGGTGTAGGGAACCACGATGCGCTTGTAGCGGTGTCCTTCATTGGTATGTACATCCCTGATGATCGGCAGCAGGCGTTCACCAACGTGTTTTGATTTGTGTTCGTACAAATCAAATACCTGTTGCTGGAAGGTGGCCAGCACCGTTTTTTCGGGAGCAGACTTGAACCAGCTGGCGTCCATCTCGGGGTCAACACCGATAAGTCGGATGCTGTCGAGGCGGAACGACTCAAAGTCGCCACTCTGGCGGTGTACCTGCACCAGTTCGGATGCTATAGCTATAAAGGCGTTATTGATATCCACGGCAAGGCGCTCTCCGAACAGTGCGTTCCTGCGTTTGCGGTAGATAGCTTCGCGCTGAATATTCATTACGTCATCGTACTCCAGCAGGCGCTTGCGGATACCGAAGTTATTTTCCTCCACTTTTTTCTGTGCCCGCTCAATACTGTTCGTCACCATGGAGTGCTGGATAACATCTCCATCCTTGTGGCCCAGTTTGTCCATCAGTCCGGCAATACGGTCGCTTTGGAAAAGGCGCATAAGCGAATCCTCGAGCGATACATAGAACTGGGAAGAACCGGGATCACCCTGACGGCCTGCGCGACCGCGCAACTGCCTGTCCACACGGCGGCTTTCGTGGCGTTCTGTACCAATAATGGCCAGACCACCGGCCTCCTTTACACCGGAACCCAGTTTGATGTCGGTACCACGACCAGCCATGTTGGTGGCAATAGTCACTTTCCCGGGCTGACCGGCTTCTGCAACGATTTCAGCTTCCCGCTGGTGTTGTTTGGCGTTGAGTACGTTGTGATCAATACCGCGGAGTTTGAGCAGGCGCGAAAGCAGTTCGGATATTTCAACGGATGTTGTACCCACCAGCACAGGCCGGCCGGCCTCCGTGAGCTTCGTTATATCCTCAATAACAGCGTTATACTTCTCACGGGCCGTTTTGTAAACCAGGTCCTCGTGATCTACGCGAACAATAGAGCGGTTCGTCGGGATAACCACCACATCGAGTTTATAAATATCCCATAGTTCCTTGGCCTCTGTTTCAGCTGTACCCGTCATACCCGCCAGTTTGTGGTACATACGGAAATAGTTCTGAAGCGTTACCGTGGCATAAGTCTGGGTAATTTCTCCCACTTTCACGCTTTCCTTGGCCTCTATGGCCTGGTGAAGTCCATCGGAATAGCGGCGTCCTTCCATGATACGACCCGTCTGCTCATCCACAATCTTCACCTCACCGTCCATCACCACATACTCATTGTCCTTTTCAAAGAGAGAATATGCTTTCAACAACTGCTGAATAGCGTGTACACGGCGGCTTTTGACACCATAATCCTGCGAGAGACGTTCTTTTGCAGTAATCTTCTCCTCGTGGCCGAGTTCACTGTCGGCGTCAATGCGTACGAGCTCGGAGCCAATATCAGGCAGGACGAAGAAGTTGGGATCGTTGTTGAAGGAGGAGAGATATTCCACCCCTTTTTCAGTGAGTTCCACACTTCTGTTTTTCTCATCAATGGTGAAAAGCAACTCGCGGTCAGCTTCAGGCATACGCCTCGAATTCTCCTGCAGGTAAACATTTTCGGTTTTCTGAAGCAGTACCTTGGCACCTTCTTCACTGAGAAATTTGATCAGCGGACGCGCCTTCGGGAGTGCGCGATGCGCGCGCAGGAGCGCGAGGCCACCGCCCCCTTCTTCCGAGCCGGTATTACCCTCGGCGATCAGTTTGCGGGCATCAGTCAGAAAGCGGGCTGCAATACGAGTCTGTTCTTCCAGCAGCCTTCTTACAGTCGGGTTCAGCTCCACATACTCCTGATCTTCTGCGCCGCGGGTGACGGGTCCTGATATGATGAGCGGTGTACGTGCGTCGTCAATAAGCACTGAATCCACCTCATCCACAATAGCAAAGTGATGTTTCCGCTGCACGAGTTCTTCCACGGTGGTTACCATGTTGTCGCGCAGGTAATCGAAGCCGAACTCTGAGTTGGTGCCAAAAGTGATATCGGACCGGTATGCTTCAATGCGTTCTCTTGAATGCGGACGGTATTTGTCAATGCAATCCACTGTGAGCATCAGGAACTCGTACAGAGGTCCCACCCACTCGGAGTCACGACGGGCAAGATAATCGTTCACAGTCACCATATGTACACCCTGGCCTGCCACACCGTTCAGGTATGCCGGGAGCGTAGCAACCAGCGTTTTACCTTCACCAGTAGCCATCTCGGCGATTTTACCATCGTGGAGCACCATACCACCGATGAGCTGCACATCGTAGTGTATCATATTCCAGGTGATATCGCCACCGGCTGCAGTCCACTTGTTTTTCCAGACTGCCCTGTCGCCACTCACACTGACATAGGTCTTGCCGGGTTTGGATGCCAGCATACGATCGTGGTCTGTAGCAGTAACTTCCATGTTCTCGTTCTGGGTAAAACGGCGACCAGCCTCTTTTACAACTGCGAAAGCTTCGGGTAGAATCTGCCTGAGTACATCCTCCAGTGCCTTGTCGCGGTTTTTGCGAAGTTCATCAACTTCCTTGAAAAGCTCATCCTTTTCATTGAAATCCTCAGCATTGACAGCTTTTTCGGTTACAGCGGTTATCTCAGCATCAATCTCGCTGAGATAGTCGCTGATGCGTTCACGGAACTCCAGCGTCTTGCCGCGGAGCTCGTCGTTGGACAGCGACTTGAAAGTCTCACAGTTTTTATTGATCTCAAGTACCAGCGACTGATATTGTTTCAGGTCGCGGTCCTGTTTTGTTCCGATGATATTCTTAAGGAATCCGAGCACGATGTTTACTGTTTAGATCCGATGGTTGATAATGACTTTGCGGGATTGGAAACGCAAAGGTAATCGAACTTGACTCTTTGGGAAAGGTCGGTATGAACACATTTCATTCCACAACCCGAATTTATGATAAAATACGCCATTATGACAGTAATACGTGCAGCACGATTGACACAATGACAAAAAACATGGCTTGAAAGTCTGCAATTTCGGCACTTATATCAGGATGTTAACAACCCTGTGGAAAAGAGGGGGAAAACTTTCTACAAATATGTTCCACGCTTCAAACTGCCCCGATGTACTTTTGCATTGTCACAATTCAAAATGAATTTTTTGTTATGCTGAAAGATATGGGTAAAGTCATCACCATCGCCAACCAGAAAGGTGGGGTTGGCAAAACTACCACTGCCATTAATCTGGCTGCCTCTCTGGCTATTCTGGAGAAAAAAGTCCTTATCATAGACGCAGATCCGCAGGGGAACGCCTCGTCTGGAGTGGGGCACCCGACCAACGGAGAAGAAGAGTATACTTTATATACGTGCCTTGTCCACGATATTGACCCCCGCAAGGCTATCATACCGACCGAAACCCCCAACCTGTATCTTCTGCCTTCAAATATTGATCTGGTGGGTGCAGAACTGGAGCTGATCAATATGCCCAATCGCGAATATATCCTTCGCGGTGTGGTCGGCGAACTCAGAAATGACTACGATTATATTTTTATAGACTGTCTGCCATCACTCGGACTGATTACAGTCAACGCGCTGGTAGCGGCAGATACGGTGCTGATTCCCGTACAGTGTGAAATGTTTTCTTTCGAGGGTCTCGCCAAGCTGAAAAACACCATTGACATGATTCGCCAGGGCTTCAACCCGAATCTTCAGGTGGAAGGTCTGCTCATATCCATGTACGACAGCCGCCTGCGCCTGGCCAATGCCATCGTGGAAGAGGTGCGCAACAGTTCCAACGATTACGTGTTTGAAACTATTATTCACCGCAACAGTCGTGTAGCCGAAGCTCCCATGTCGCACACACCTGTGGCTATGTACGATATCACCAGCAAGGGTGCCACCAACTTTTTTAACCTCGCAGAAGAATTCCTGAGAAAAAACCAGAACTGAGATGTCAAAAGCAAAATTTGAGACAGGTGGAATCAAAGCGCTCCTCGGGAATCCAAAACAACTCGAAAAGGCTGTACAGGAACACCCTGCCGAGGTAGTGCGCGAACTGGCAACTACTGTAGCCATGATCCCTGTCGGGCAAATCAAAACCAACAGCGGTCAGCCCAGAAAAGCGTTCGACAAGGATGCTCTTGATGAACTCGCAGCCAGTATCAAGGCTCACGGGATTATCCAGCCAATTACAGTACGCCGTATTCAGGACAAGGAATACCAGATTATTTCAGGCGAACGCCGTTTCAGGGCTTCTCAAATCGCCGGACTGAAGGAGCTGCCAGCCTATATCCGACTGGCCAACGATCAGGAGCTGCTGGAAATGGCCCTGATCGAAAACATTCAGCGCGAAGACCTGAATGCCTGGGAGATAGCTGTATCATACGGACGCCTGTCGGAAGAGTTCAAACTCACCCACGAAAGGCTGTCCGAACGCGTGGGCAAACAACGCTCCACCATTACCAATTACCTGCGACTGCTCAAATTCGAGGGTGATCCGGATATCAAACGCGGACTTGTTGAAAACAGAATCAGTATGGGTCATGCACGCGCCCTCGCAGGCGTGGAAGACTATGCCATGCGCAATTCACTATACAAACAGATTATCGAGTCCGACCTGTCGGTAAGGGCAGTCGAGGCGCTGATCGCCAGTTACCAGGATGCCAAAAAACCCAAAGACGCCAAAAAGGAAGGTTCCATATCCCCTCAGATGCGCGAAATCCAGGATCGCCTCAATGCCTTCTTCGGAGCCAAGGTGCAACTGAAAAGGGAACAGAACGGAAAAGGTCAGATCGTCATCAAATTCGCCAACGACTCCGAACTCAACCGGGTCCTGGATGTAATAGGCAACTGATTACTCAACTATTGCCTGGTGAATCTGTTTAATGGCAATGAACACACTACAAGGAAAGACAGCCCTCATTACGGGCGGAAGTAAAGGAATAGGCTACGGGATTGCCGAAAGCCTGCTCAGGGAGGGCATGAATGTTGCCATTACCAGTCGCACACAGGAAGCCGCAGATGCAGCAGTTGCACGCCTCGCTCAGGCAGGCGCCGGAAAGGTGATCGGTATCACAGCCGACGTGCGCGATTTCGGGGCACAGCAAAAAGCCGTAGCTACCACCCTGAACACATTCGGCGGTCTCGATGTACTTGTTGCCAACGCAGGGCTCGGCCACTTCGCTCCCGTCACATCCATGACACCCGAGCAATGGCATGAAACCATAGATACTAACCTGACAGGCGTATTCTACAGCCTCAAAGCTGCGCTCGATGCGCTTGTCCGGTCAAAAGGCTATTTCATCAGCATTGCCAGTCTGGCCGGAACCAATTTTTTCGCCGCCGGTTCGGCCTACAATGCAAGCAAGTTCGGACTGGTGGGATTCACACAGGCTGTCATGCTCGACCTGCGGGAGCAGGGTGTGAAGTGTTCTACTATCATGCCCGGATCAGTAGCAACTCATTTCAACAACCATACACCCAACCCGGCAGATGCCTGGAAGATACAGCCGGAGGATATTGGCCAAATGGTAGCCGATCTGCTCAAAATGAACCCAAGAACGCTGCCCAGCAAAATAGAGGTGAGGCCGAGCAACCCGGGGTAGTTTCATCCGGTAAAAATGCCGGATTATTACACTGGCGATATATGTGTACGCACAAAAAAAACAGCCGGGCAGATTTAACTGTCCGGCTGTTTATGATTCTGTGAATTCAGAACAAAAAATCAGAGTGCCACATGCCTGAATGCTGTGACTGTCAGATCCTTGTCGAGACTCTTCAGGTACTGATCAACAGTCTGGTCGCCATTTTTAACGAACCTCTGGCTGAGCAGAGTACTCTCCTGGAAAAACTTGTTGAGGCGTCCGAGCGCGATTTTCTCGAGCATATCCTCCGATTTTCCTTCGTTGCGGGCGAGTTCCTTGCCGACTTCGATTTCACGGGCAATTACAGACTGATCAATGTCATCTTTACCCACTGAGATCGGATTCATGGCAGCGATCTGCATGGCTACATCGCGACCTGCCTGAGAGAAAGACTCTCCATCCTTGTTCAGGGCAACCAGTACAGAGCGCTTGTTATTGGAGTGATTGTAGACAAGCAGCTGAGCACCTGTAAGCGGCTCGTAGCGGCTGAGTTCTACTTTTTCACCAATAATACCGTTTTGTTCTGCCACCTTGTCGCCAACGGTCACACCGCCTTCATAAGTCAGCGCGAGGAGATCGGCCAGTGTTGCCGGGAATTGCTCCAGAGCGATATCGGCGATTCTGTTGGTGAGGTTAACGAAGTTGTCGTTGCGGGCAACGAAGTCAGTTTCGCAGTTCAGCGCGACAACGATACCTTTCGTGTGGTCAGCGTTGGTTTTGGCAACAACAACACCTTCCCTGGCTTCACGGTCTTCGCGTTTCGCAGCCTTGGCGATACCTTTTTTACGGAGCCAGTCCTGAGCTTCCTGGAAGTCGCCCCCTGTTTCTTCCAGAGCTTTTTTGCAGTCCATCATACCTGCGTCGGTCATTTCGCGCAGTTTCTGGATGTCAGCAGCGGTTGCTTTATACATTGTGATATTGCAATTTACAAATCAGTGAGAAAAGGCTTATTCGGCGTCTTTTTCTTCGCCTTTCATGCTCTTGCGCTCTTCGAGGCCCTCATTGATGGCTGCTACCAGGTAGTTCACCACGTAAGAAATAGCCTTTGAAGCATCATCGTTACTGGGCACAGGGAAATCAACCAGTGTAGGGTCTGAGTTTGTATCCACCATACCGAAGGTTTTGATACCCAGTTTTTTGGCTTCAGCCAGTGCCAGGTGTTCGTGGTGAATATCCACGATGAAAACTGCAGACGGCAGGCGATTGAGTTGCTCGATACCGCCCAGGTGCTTCGTCATCTTGACGTGTTCGCGGGCGAGTGAGGAGCGCTCCTTCTTGGTGATGCTCGTCAGAGTGGTATCGGCCAGCATACGCTCGATATTCTGCATCTTCTTTACAGATTTGCGGATCGTGGCGAAGTTGGTCATCATACCACCCAGCCAGCGCTCAGTCACGAAAGGCATCTGAACAGTCTCAGCAGCTTTCTGAACGATTTCGCGGGCCTGCTTCTTCGTGGCAACAAACATGATCTTTTTTCCGCCTTTTGCGAGCGTTTTCATAGCAAGAGCGGCACGCTCGAGGCACTCAGCCGTGCGGTTCAGATCAATGATATGGATACCCTTATGCTCCATGAAGATATAGGGAGTCATCTTCGGGTTCCATTTTTTACGGAGGTGGCCGAAGTGGCAACCTGCGTCAAGCATATCCTTATATACGGGCTTTTGCATTGTCAAAAGCGAATTTTAAAGTGTGAAAATGGATTGAACCGTATGGTTTAGCGTTTGGAGAACTGGAAGCGTTTGCGCGCTTTGGGCTTACCATATTTCTTGCGTTCTACGGCACGGCTGTCGCGCGTGAGGAACTTCTTGTCCTTGAGCGGCTTTCTGAACTCTTCATTCAGTTTGACAAGCGCACGGCTCAGGCCCATACGAACGGCTTCTGACTGACCTTTGAAACCACCGCCACGAACATTTACCTTTACGTCATAGATGCTTTCAACACCTACTGTAGAAAAGGGATCAGTGACATTGTGCTGAACGTGCTGGTGAGGGAAATATTCACGATAGTCTTTGCCATTGACCGTGATTTTTCCTTCTCCTTTCATCAGATAAACGCGGGCAACAGCTGTTTTGCGCCGCCCGACGGCATTTATCATTTCCATATTGAGAGATTGAATGATTTTTTAATTAGAATCGGATCGCTTCTGGTTTCTGTGCCTGGTGTGGATGTTCGGTACCAGCGTAAACGAACAACTTCTTGGCCATAGCCTTGCCCAGTTTGGTTTTCGGGAGCATACCCTTGATCGCACGTTCGATGATACGCTCAGGATGTTTCTCCAGCATCTCATCGGCCATGGTAACGTGAAGTCCACCCGGATGATGCGAAAAGTCTTTGTACTCTTTCTGTGACCATTTCTTGCCCGTGAAACGCACTTTGTCTGCATTCAGGACAATCACATAATCGCCGGTATCGGCGTGCGGCGTGTAGCTGGGCTTGTTCTTGCCTCTCAGAACAGTGGCGATTTGTGCACACAGGCGGCCGACAACCTGATTCTCGGCGTCAACCACGTACCACTTGCGTTCCGCCTTTTCAGCAGAAACGGATACGGTGCGATAGCTCAAGGTATTCATTCTTTCAATTTTAATTTTTCAAAAACATGATGGAAAAAGTGCCCCGAAGGCAGCTTTGAACGATGGCGAAGGTCGTTCCCCGGTTTCTTTTTCCGAATTGAGGCCGCAAATGTACACCCATTACAGCTACCAAGCAAGAAATCCCGAAAAAAAATCCGGAATACACAATACAACTACTTGATAATGAGCAATTTTTTGGACAAAAAATTTTATTTGTCAATGCCCCGGCCAGATCATTTACCATGGTGTTCAACCACCCGAAAACTTCTTTTTACTGTTGAACAGCATAATTCGTTGCAGAATAGAAATAGCTGTTCTACTTTCGCGGCCGAAAGTCCTGCCACGTAATGAAACAAGAAAAAATTCTGATTATCGGCGCCGGCGGCCAGATCGGCTCTGTCCTGACCGAAGCGCTGAGGGGTGTTTACGGCAACAACAATGTAGTTGCTACTGATTTGCGCCCTTTGCCGCCACAAAATGGCCCAACAGATACGCTCGATGCCCTGAGCGCCCGCGCATTGGCCGGCCTGGTGAACAAATACAAAATCACACAGATATATCATCTGGCAGCTATCCTGAGCGCAACAGGCGAACGGAATCCGCTTTGGGCATGGGATGTGAATATGCGCAGTCTGTTCAATGTACTCGAAGTTGCCAGAAAAAAGAAATTGGACAAGGTCTATTTCCCCTCCTCTATTGCTGTATTCGGCCGTGAAGCGCACCGCTCAGACACCCCGCAGTTTGAGGTGCTTATTCCTGAAACTGTATACGGGATAAGCAAGGTAGCCGGAGAAAACTGGGCGAATTATTATTTCCGCCGTTACGGTCTCGATGTGCGGTCTCTGAGATATCCGGGAATAATCGGCTATCAGAGCCTGCCGGGGGGAGGTACTACCGACTATGCAGTGGATATTTACCACTACGCGGTTAAAGGAGAACCTTTTTCGTGTTTTTTAAGTGAAAACACTCCGCTGCCCATGCTGTATATGCCGGATGCAATAAGGGCAACGCTGGAACTGATGGAGGCGCCTGCTGAAAAAGTAAATGTTCGTACGAGCTATAATCTGTCCGGAATGTCCTTTACACCTGGTGAAATTGCTTCCAGTATCAAAAAATACGTTCCCGATTTCCAAATCAGCTATAACCCTGATTTCAGACAGGCAATTGCTGATTCGTGGCCAGGCTCGATTGATGATTCTGCGGCCCGCTCCGACTGGGGCTGGAAGCCGGAATACGATCTGGACGCCATGACCCGGGACATGCTATTTCATCTGAAGAACCGGGGACAGGAGTAATAATCAGGTATTTCACCCGAAAAAATCCTGCCCCCGGATCCTGAATCAAAGAACTTTGGCAACAAGATCGGCTGCTTCCTGGAATTCGGTAGCACCCATCACCTCCAGACCAGATTCTTCAATAATGGTTTTGGCTATATCTGCGTTGGTTCCCTGAAGGCGAACAATCACCGGAACCGGAATCTGTCCGATAGCCTTGTAGGCATCAACCACACCCTGGGCAACACGGTCGCAGCGGACGATACCGCCGAAAATATTGATCAGAATGGCTTTTACATTCGGATCTTTCAGAATGAAGCGCATGGCCTTTTCAACGCGCTGTGCATCGGCAGTACCTCCTACATCCAGGAAGTTGGCAGGTTCGCCTCCGGAAAGCTTGATCAGATCCATGGTAGCCATGGCAAGTCCGGCACCATTAACCATGCAACCAACGTTTCCGTCGAGTTTCACATAGTTGAGGTCGTACTCCTGTGCCTCCACATCGGCCGGATCTTCTTCATCCTTGTCGCGCAGTGCGAGCAGATCGGCATGGCGATACAACGCATTGTCATCAAGCGTAACTTTGGAATCAACCGCGATGATACGGTCGTCAGATGTCTTGAGGCAGGGATTGATTTCAAAAAGCGATGCATCCGAACCGACAAAGGCGGCATAAAGCTTGATGACGAAATCAACCATCTCTTTGAATGCCTGGCCACTGAGACCAAGGTTGAATGCTACCTTCTGAGCCTGAAAAGGACGAATACCGAGAAGCGGATCAACTGTTTCGAAGAAAACGCGATCGGGAGTTTCCTCAGCCACTTTTTCTATGTCCATGCCCCCATCAGGAGAATACATGATCACGTTGGCGCCGCGCCCCCTGTCAGTCAGGATACTTACGTAAAATTCCCTTGTTTCGGCAGGCCCGGGATAAAATACATCCTGGGCAACAAGTACCTTGCGAACCAACTTGCCCTCTGCTGATGTTTGCGGCGTAACCAGGCGCATTCCGATCATATTGCCGGCGATCTCACCAGCCTGTTCAGGATTTTTGGCAAGCTTTACTCCACCACCCTTTCCGCGCCCTCCGGCGTGAACCTGTGCCTTGACGACGCAAAAATCGGAGTTGTATTGTTCCTTCAGCTTTTTGGCTGCTTCCACAGCTTCGGCGGCGTTGTAAACCACAATCCCTTCCTGGATCTTTACGCCGTATGATTTGAGCAACTCTTTGCCCTGATATTCATGCAGGTTCATCTGTTGTGTTATTTGTGTTGAATGAAAACAGTGCGCAAAAGTAAGATGGAATCCGGTGAGATGCAAAAAAAACAACTCAACAGTACAACTTATTCGTCAATAAGCCTGCCTTGCTGAACCCGGATGATGCGTGCGGGAAAATTCTGCAGTATCCTGTAGTCGTGTGTGGCACAAAGCACAGTGGTGTTGTGCTGTCTGGCAAGATTTCTGAGCAGCAGGAGCACATCATCCGATGTCTCCGGATCCAGATTGCCGGTAGGCTCGTCAGCCAGTATCAGGGGCGGCTTGTTGAGCAGGGCCCTGGCGATCACCACGCGCTGCTGTTCTCCGCCGGAAAGTTCATGCGGCATGGCATTGATTTTGCCCGACAGTCCGACCTCCGACAAAACCTCCACTACCCTCTTCTTCATCTCGAAAATGTCTCGCCACTCAGTTGCTCTCAGTACGAACATCAGGTTTTCCTCTACATTTCTGTCAGACAAGAGGTTGAAATCCTGAAAAACAATACCCAGTTTCCGGCGTAAAAGATGGATATTCCTGCGATTGACAGTCCGCAAATCAAAACCGGCGACCTCTCCGAATCCTCTTACCAAAGGCAGGGAAGCATAAATAGTCTTCAGCAGGCTGGATTTGCCACTGCCGGTCTTTCCTATCAGGTAAGTGAACTCCCCTTCACCCAACTCCAGTTTTACGTTATGCAGAACCATCAGTCCGTTCGACTGCCTGATGTCAGCATCAGAAATTTTGACAATAATCGCCACAGTTACAATAAGTTGCCCGGGTACAAAATATTTTAACCCTTTTACGCGTTCCACGCAAGCGGGCTGTTTTTTCCGGAGGCGAAGGTAAAGCCCGAAACCCTGATTATTCAAAAACCCGACGTTATTTGAATCTTTTTTTTGTGCGTTTTGTTAATAATCTGAATATCAGTACTTAACATTGCACTTTGATTGAAAAAAATACAGCTGACATGAACCTGAAATTACTCATTTTTGGCGTTTTTACTGCCTGGGTCGTACTCTGCACCAGATGGTATGTCTGTGAAATTCAACAATCCTGTTACGAGCCCGACCGCTTTGAATCATTACCGGAGACAGTATCCAGACCTGTTGCCGAAACGCTTTCTGTAGCAAATGAACCGGTTCCTCAGGCGCCAAAAGCCGATGTGCAAAAAAAACCGGAAAAAAGGCCGGAAGTGAACAAGCCTGAACCAGCAGCTGTCAAAAGTGTGAAAAAAACTGCTGTTCCGGAAGCTAAAAGTGCCGATACGGCTGTTAAACAGACAGGAAAAGAGACGGTGGCCAAACCATCCAACCTGACTGCCAAAGGCGGATCCCCTTTTGTACCGGCCACCAAAACGGCTGCAAAAAAGAGCACCCGACAGATTCTGGTTGAAAAAGAGAAAAACAAACTGACTGTTTCCTATCCTCAACAATATACCGAAAAGGCTGAGTTGGCTGCTGTCAGCAGCTATATTGATGAGTTGGTCAGGCAGTGGAAAAAAACCGGAGGTAAAATCACGGTAACAGGTCACACCGATTTCATAGGCAGTGCTGACGCCAATTATGAGGTGGGAATGGAGCGGGCCCAGAATATCAGAAATATTCTCAAAAGCAAGGGAGTTCCGGCATCCAGGATTACCTGTATTTCAGAAGGAGAGGATATGCCCAGGGCCAGCAATGACACACCCTATGGTCGCTTTCAAAACAGGCGCGTAGAGATTGTCATCAAAAAATAAGAGTACCACTCATCAAAACGCAGGATAATCAGTTTATGAATCATTTGATTTTGTTCGATTTTGCCAATGGCGCATTCGCGCAACATGCATTCGAAATAATAGCAATGCTCCTCGGAGCATTTGCCATCGGTGTCTGGCTCGGATGGGCTGTCTGGGCCAAATACAAGTTTCAGATTGATCAGAAGGAACTGGATAATCAGAGTAATATGGCCACGGTCAGTGCCCTGCGCGAAGAAGTGAGAACAATCCGGGAAAAACTGGCAGCCGCCGATACTGAACGTTCCTCCCTGACGGAGAGAAATATCGTGCTGGCCAGGGAAAATACAATGCTCGACCAGGAACGTCAAAGCCTCGAGGTCAAGCTGGCCCAACTCTATGCCGAGAAAAGAAAACTGGATACCGAGTTGGTGTTATCTAACAGTCTTTCTCTCTCATCCGGCCCGGGATCAATTCCACTCGAACTTCCTGACTCGTATCAGCCAGCCGTCGAACCACCTGCAGAAATTCTCACCTTTTCTGTTCCGACTGACAAAGACCAGTCTGTAACCGAGGAAATACAGGAAATGCCACTGCCCCATCTCAGCGGAGAACCACAACATGTAAGGCAGGTTGTTTTCCTGGAGGAGACGGATGTTGAAACGAGCAATGAGAATGGTGTTGTCTCCGATCAGGATCTGTCGGTCTTTGCTGCTCCCGCTGATACAGCAGAACCCATCCCGGTCACAGCTCCCGCACCCGACGAACACGACGACCTCACAGTGGTTGAAGGCATCGGAACCAAAATCCAGCTGCTGCTCAACCAATATGGTATTCACACCTACAAGCAGTTGTCTGAAACTGATGTAACCCGTCTGAGTGAAATCCTGGCAGCTGCAGGCCCTCAGCTCGCGATGCACAACCCGGGCACCTGGCCCTCTCAGGCCAAACTCGCTGCTGATGGACAATGGGATACGCTCACATCTATACAGGGCTTTCTGAAAGGTGGCAAAAAACCAACTCTTTAACATCGGTTTGTTGCTATTCTGTCCTTTTTGACCTTAACTTTGCAGCGAATATGCCGTTCTTCAAAACACTCTGCATATCTGCTCTATGAAAAAAACCCACATCATTGCCATTCTTGTAATTGCTGCCGCTGTATCTATTCTGATCTCGGCAAGCAAGGACGTTACCACTTACGCCAACTTCGCGCAGGCCTCTCAAAGTGGTGATCGCGTCAAACTGGTAGGCACGCTTGTCAAGGACCAGCCTGTTGACTACGACCCCGTAAAGAATCCGGATTTCCTGTCCTTCTGGCTGCGCGACGAAGCAGGCCAGATCAAAAAGGTGGAACTGCATGCTGCCAAACCCCAGGATTTTGAACGCTCCGAATCTATTGTGCTCACGGGAGAAATGTCTGGCGAGGTATTTCAGGCCTCGGAAATGCTGCTGAAATGCCCTTCCAAGTACAAGGATCAGGAAGTATATGTCAGGGAAAAAGGAAGCTGACATTCTTTGACACATAAAAAAAGCCCGGCTGAAGCTACAGCCGGGCTTTTTTTATGTGTAATTTCCATTAATTGGCAATAACCAGCTTTCTGGTATCGCGACCCTTTCCGTCGTCAAGTACCACGAAATAGAAACCATTGGTGAGGCCATCTACCGGCAGTTCAACAGTTGCTGAACCGGGCGGGAAGGCTACATTGCTCAGGTTACGCAACATTTTGCCAGCCATATCAACAATATATACATTGGCATCCAGTCCGTTGGCCGTATTCACTCTCAGTTCAGCATGCCCTGCCTCAACAGGATTGGGTATTACCTGCCAGGCCTGTAATCCGTTGATGTCAGCCACCGCTGAAGCTGCAGCAGGTGTTTTGAAGTTGCGGGAGCGGGGCACTGCGCAGGTGTAGTACTGATTGAATGGTTTGACGCGCCAGTAGTATGTTTCACTGCCCACCAGATCGTTGAGAGCCAGTGAAGTACTGGTAGTAATATATGTTTTCACATTGGTCGTGGCAAAAGTCGGGATAATATCCACTTCCACCAGATAGTGTGTTGCACCATCAACCGCATTCCAGGCGAGCTGTACAGCGTTGTAAAACTGCACCGTACTGCCGGAAACCGGAGAAACCAGCAAGTCTGTGGGTGTTGTAAAAGATACTGAAGCCGGAGAAAAGCTGTTATCGAGGTAATTTCTGGATGCGCTGTTCAGATCTGCCTGCATGGCCGTTGCCTGAAGCGGTGTAAATGAATAGGAAGAGCAGGCATCAAAATAGCTCATGGTGTTGTTCTCCAGTGGATCAACCACAACCCCCAGCGGATCCTTTGCTCCACCGTTGTAGGCGCTGCAGCCAGCCTGAAGGAAGGCGAATTTGTAGTCCGGACCAGTATCGCAGATACGGTCGCCAGCTGTTGAACAGTTGGTGCCGTCCTGCCGCTCTGTGGCAACTCCATCGGGTGCTATAACTGGTGCAACTGGCCAGCCAGCAGAGCCGGGGCCAAAACCACCGGAGCTTTCCCATCCGAGGAATGGGTGCATCAGACTGAAAAAGTGACCTGTTTCGTGCGGTATGGTGCTGTTGTTGGCCAATCCGTTGATCTGGTCGCGGCGACTCACTATCCAGTCCTGAAGTGGCGAATAATAGGCCAACACTATACCCGGACCCGTATTTCCCGACGCAGCCACATCCGTGATGAAATAGTTGATGGCATTCTGATGGCGTTTGGTATTCATCAGAAACGTATTATTCTGGTTGGAATATACGTTTGCGTTGCTGATTGTCTTGTCAAACAGGCCGAGCGTCGGGTGCGGACTCAGATAAAACTGGATGCCCATGGGCTCATAAGCGGTATTCAGGGCGCAGAGCTGCTCCAGCACTTTTATTTCGCGTACGCGACCGTTGCCGCTGGCATCGCCCACCAGGTGGAAAAACACAGGTACGTACTGAACATCGCGTTCGTGCACATGGCCAGCCTCAACGGCGGCGAGATTGTCAATCAGACGTTGCTCAAACAGTTTTTGGTCGGCAGCTGTATTTCCGCAGATGCCTCTCGATTCCTGAGCGCCTGCCGACAGGGCGGCAAGGATACCCAGCAGGAGAATTGATCTCTTCATATAAGTGGTGTTTTTGTATTGCAAACAAAATTCAGACGGCAAAGTTAGAAAAACAAACGTCCTTAACTTGTCGGTATTTGGCATTTCGACAGGAATTTCCCGGGACGGTCACAAAACTTAACAACTTCTTAAGTTGGGCTATTAATTCCGGCATCCTGTCGAATACAGAAAAAACATTCGTCAGATTGCCCGTAATTTTGTATTGATTCTGAAAGTTGACTTTTCATAACCTTAATTCAAAATAAAGTATTCATCAAGAAGTAACTTTCAGGCAGTGTTTTGCGTTATATTTGTTGTCACAATTGCCGCAACATCCAATCGAACTAATCAACTGATGTCATGCGCATTACAAGCATACTAACAATAATCGCCTTCTTCATCTCCCTTGCCACCGCTTCCGGCCAGCGAAAAATGACCACCATCATGGAGGCCATCGGCCAGAATGAGGGTGAGCGGGTAACTATCGAAATGGACCTGACTACCATCATGGCCCAGCGGAACAGCGATACGTACTTTCCCGCCGCTGTCATCACTGACAACGGACTCACATTCAAGGCTGAAGTCCGGCCACGTGGAAAATACCGCCGTAAAAACGCCGTCTATCCGCCGCTTAAACTCAAATTCAAGAAAAAAGAGCTGATAGCAGCCGGTATGGATACCCTGAACGAGATCAAACTTGTTTTGCCGGCCTACGACAATGCGCTCGGTGATGAACTCGTCATCCGTGAGTATCTGGCTTACAAGATGTTTGAAAAATTGTCGCCGGTTCACGTCAAGGCACGTCTGATCAGACTGACGATCCGGGATACCCACGTCGAAAAATCAAAAAAGAACATGTTTGCCATTCTCGTGGAGGATGCCGAGGAGACTGCCGCGCGCTACAACGGCGTCGAAATAGAAGAGTACGGTATTTCACCGGATAGTCTGGCTGCCAATCAGGCCGCACTGCTGGTTATGTTCGAATATATGATCGGTAACACCGACTGGGATATTTCCATGATGCGAAATGTGCGCCTGATACGCACGCAGGCGGGAGGAAAGATACTTCCACTGCCATACGATTTCGATTTCTCCGGTCTTGTTTCTGCCCCGTACGCCAGCCCATCCTCCGATACAGGTCTGAAAACGGTCAGAGACCGCTTCCTCATGTCGAATGGAATCAAACCGGATGCACTCAGAAGGGCTGTTATGAACCTGCGTAAAAACCGACAGGCCATCTATGATATCTGCCGGAACAGGTTTGTCTCGCGCGAAACAAGTGACGACATGATGCTGTTTCTCGACACGTTCTACAATCAGATCGGAGAGAAGGATGAAGTACCACAAATGCTGAAAATGCCGGATGCCGATTAGAACTTGTTCAGGATTTTCTGACGTTGGCAAAAAATAAGCCATTTTTGACCCGGCAATAGCATCCTGAACAAGCTTTCTGTTTGTCTGATCAGCAAGAGGAATACGCTGTCATATTCTGCTCCAGCGCAATGCAGAGCGGTGCCCGTCGTCTGTTGTCACTTCAATAAAATACGTACCAGGCGACAGTCGGGCAGGTAATTCGTGCATGTTTTCACCCGGGTATAGGTCAATTTGTACCGCAGCAGTTACCTGCCTGCCAGCAGCATCCGTCAGGCGTACTGTACAGAACGCTTCCCTGTCAGAGTGTATGTAAAGGTATCCCCCTCCTGCCGCTGGATTGGGGGCAACTGCCGCCATGGATGATCCAGACTTTGATTCATCTGTATCAACCATGATCAATGGCCCCATTTTTGCCAGATACAGCCATCCCGGTATTTCCAGTTCGGTATCTCCGAAACTGGCCCGGTGGCCCGTCCTTCCAACGATGTGTATGCTCCCTGCTGCATCCACCTGCAGGGAGCGTCCGTAACAGGCGTACCAGCTGGCAGAAGGTGAAGAATCATCGGGATTGGGCTCGTCAAGCAACATACTTGCCTGATAATTGCCCTGCTGGGCATCCAGTTGCATCAGAATCACATTCCGCCACGACCGGCCCTCGCAGGCGAAGTTGTCCCACTGGAACGGTCCCTTCCCAAAGGATCCATAAACGAAGACAAAACCGCTGTTGTACTGCACAGAGGTGTTTTCTGTCCAGTCGCCGGTCATGCCGGCTTTCAGCCAGACGGGAGTACCACCGGGATCCACTTTGAGAACAAACAAATCGTAATCGGAAGGATGTACCGGCCAACCCACATTGATAACCGGTAGTCCCGGGAAGCCTATTTCAGTTCTGAAATAACCGGCCAGGTAAGAATTCCCCTCGGGATCTGTAGCCAGATTAAGGATATTGAAATAGATGTTGTCGCCCTGAACAGCCGACAGACTCCAGAGTATCTGACCCGATGGATCCACTTTTTTGAGCGCAGCCGTACCGGCGCCACAGATCAGTATATTCCCGTCACCGTCCGTCTGAAGTGCGGAACCGCCAAACGAATCTCCCAGCGATTTTACCCACAAATACTTGCCATTTTCGTCGAGTTTTGCCAGATAAGAGCCTAATGGAATCGAAAAATCGGGTACAGTAGCTCCAGCAGAGTAAAATTCGGCACATTCCTGACCGGAATTGCCCGTTGCATCTCCGAGCATATAAATATTGCCCACGCCATCAATTTCAACATCGCGCGCGTAGGCGCCCCCGTACTGCCCGCACCCGCGCGACCAGGCTGTCCAGAGAAGTCTGCCCTGCTGATCGTATTCGCACAATGCAGTACCGCGCAACTGCCTGAAGGGAACCCTCTTCTGATCGGTGGAAGGTAAAAATCCGCTCCCGCCCTGTGTAAACGGAATAATCAGGTGATCTTCTGGTGTGGTTTCAAAGTCGCGGAATCCGTATTGCGGACCTTCCACATCCAGATACCAGAGCAATACCCCTTGGGGATCGTATTTGAAAATCCCGGCAGTTCCCTCACGCAGGTAGGCGGGTGCGCCTGCACGCGTGGCCACCAGCGATCCGAATTCATTCAAATCGCTGAGCCCGTCTTCAGTAGAACCATCCAAATAGATATTACCCTGTGAGGATACACAAATGTTCTGACCCAGAATCAGTGCCTGTTGCTGACTGGCCAGGTCCATTTCCTGTGCCCAGTACTCGCTCAGGGCGCCGGGAGTATAAAAGCCGATCGCCCTTTCAAAAGTATCCCGGCAGCCCAGTGCCCCCCCTGCGATGAGTCTGACTGAAGACTTCTCAGTACCGGGACTGTAACCAATTGCGGGAGGTGTTTGTCCTGCAAATATAACCGGGGAAGCACCCGTTCCGAAATCCCACTCAAACTGAACAGCCTCTTTGCCCTCGAATTGCACTTGTACCGGTGTTCCAAATGGCAAATTGGCTCCGTTTATTCCAAAACGTGCCTCAGGTCGTTCTACCTGCACAACCACCGAATCAAATAAAACAGCTGAACAGCCAAACTGATTGGTGGCAGTAACTGTAAATACTGCAGTGGAATCAAAGTAGCCTGAAATAATATCGGTAGCTCCCCATCCGCCGTTGACGGGCCAGCTGCCCACGGGCTGACCATCCTGATACAAACGGAAGTAATAATCAGGCGTTGTGTTGCCGATCCGGATGGTTGTCCAGTTACCCGTGGTACACCGTATCAGAGGATCCTCGGTGAAAACCGGTAACGACTGATCCGGTTGCGGGCGGGCGGGCACGCGAATCTCGCGGAGCGGCACAGGACCGCACGCGGTGATAAGTTCCAGTACAAAAACACTGGTATCGGCTGCCAGCGGAGACGTGCGCAAATAATCCTGAGAATTACCAGTCATGGCACGAGGACCGTCCACCACTACCCCGTTCAGGGTCAGTTGCAGCAAATCCTGCGATACAAAATTGGGATAAAGCACTACCCGGTCGCCCCGGCAGGCATACTGGTTGAAATTGAAAATCCAGGAGGTATTATCCGAAGGAGCATTTTCCACCTGAACATTTTTTTCACGCACCACTGTGTTGATACCCTGGCTCGCCTGTACGCTGATGATGTGATTCCCGCTCGCCCACGGACCGTTGAATACCTCCGTGGAGTTGCCGGAACCGGCAGGTATTCCGTCGATAAACCACTGTAAAGTTCCGGAGCCGAGCAGGGAGGCAGTCGCTGTCAGCGGCGTCAGTCCCGGACAGGGCAGGTAAGACGATGACAGATTCAGATCGAGGGCTATACCGCCTCCGTTATCCGTCTTCATCACAAGCGCACTCACCACCCCTCCAACATTTTTATACCCTGCAGCCCAACCTTTGCCCGTTCCGGAAATATCCAGATCGTAAAGTCCCCACGTGTCGTCAGTTGAAGGCAGGTTGAGTGTGGATTGTTGCAGGTGCCAGGACTGGCAGGCATCTGTGGATTTATAAAAACTTCCGTTCCAGAGCGCGACAGCCGTGGTGCCGTTCAGGAATTCTATATCTCCCGGACCGAACGGAATATCAGCCTGAATCCGCTGCCAGGTAACCCCTCCATCGGAAGTACGGAACAGACCATCACCACTGGCAAAACCGACCTGGGCATTATTGAACCGGATAAAGGAGAATTCCTGTGGAAGATTGATCACCTGCCACGAAATGCCACCGTTGAGTGTTTTTAGCAGTTGTTTTTCGGTGCTGAGTACGAATCCGGTTTGAGCATCCACAAAATCAACGTCCTTCAGATTACTAAAAACAGGCGTTTGTGCAGCAGTCCAGGACGAACCGCCGTTGGTTGTGCGGAAAAACAACCCAAAATCGCCCACTACATATCCATTTTGCGAATCAGGAAAATCAATGGAATTACACCAGCCGATAAACAGGCCAAATTCATAATTGAAGGGCGACCAGCTTATACCGCCATTCGTTGTTTTCAGAATCAGAAAATCACCTGCCCAGAAGTCAATACCCACAGCGTATCCCGTCTGGTCGTTCAGGAATAAAATATCATTGAAATAGTACGAATCAAATCCATTGATCGTACCTTCATTGTAGATCTGCGTCCAGGAGGCGCCACCGTTGGCAGTTTTAAATATATCACCGTTGTCTGCAGCCAGATAGCCGGTGTTATCTGAAGGAAAGGAACATTTAAACAGCGAGCCGGCACTGGCCGGATTAACCGCCACATTCCACTGGGCGTATGAAAGCAATGGTAGCAGTAATAAAAGAGAGACAAGACGAAGCATCTGTGACAGATTATTCAATTTTAAAAGTAGTTCTTCTGTTAAGCTGGTGTTCGGCTTCGGTGCATCGCGCACATGCGCAGGAAGCGGCGGGACTGGTTTCGCCATAACCGACAGCTGTAAGCCTTGATGGGTCAATACCCTTTGATATCAGGTAATTAACAGCACTCTGGGCCCGTTTCTGCGAAAGTGCCAGGTTGTAGGCATCGTTTCCACGGCAGTCAGTATGGCTTCCGAGCTGAATTTTGATGTCTGCATTTTGCCGGAGCATCCCGGCAAGCCGGTCGAGTGAGGGTTCTGCATCTTTTCTGATATCCCATTTGTCGTAATCGTAATATATATTTTCGAGTACGATTTCCTTTTGCCGGTAGATTTGATCAAGCACAATTTCCACTTCAAAGTACTGAACCGGATTATTGGGATCGCGAGCTATGCCCTTGCTGCTGAATCGTGCATTATTGGAGAGATACCCCGGGAAGGAGGCTAAAAAAGTGTAATCCGTATTTTCAGGCATTTCGAGCCGGTACATACCTTCATTATCGGTATTGAAAGTCAATTTTTTCCCTGAGAAGTCAGCATTTACGGTGGCTCCCGGGAGCGGTTTCCTGCCCAGTATCAGGCTGTTCGGATCTTCCGGATCGGCGAGAATATTTTCCAGGACATACACATCGAGTATCAGTTTGGGCGTCACGGTTTTGACGGCGGGCGTATCCGGCGGAATTGGTCGCGGGAGTGGAATACGCTGTTCGAACCGGTAAATATCATCACCGCCCTTCGCTCCTTCAGCCTTTCGGTTGCTCGTCAGCAGACCGGATCTGATTAACTCTCCCGGTCTTTTGAACGTATTTTTGGGTGCATTGGCGAGTACCAGAAAACTGAAGTCATCGTAGCCACTGTTCACGGGGGCTTTCAAATTGAACGGGGGAGTCCAGCCGCGGTCGGTGCGGTATGTTTTGAAAATATCCAGTCCGCCCATGCCCGGAAGTCCGTCGGAAGAGAAATAGAGCGTATCTGCGTCGGTAGTCGGGAAAACCTCATTACCGGATGAGTTGACATTACGGCCGAGGATGACAGGTTCTTCCCAGCCCGATTCCTTCCTGGGATTTCGCTGCATGGCACACAGATCGTAACCGCCCCAGCCATCGGGATCATTGGCCGAGAAGAAAAGCGTATTGCCATCGGCGCTCAATGCCGGATGCATATAGTTCACTCTGTCCTTCTGAAAGGGCAATTGTTCGGGAGCAGACCATTCCTCGTCCGGGCTTGTACGGGAGCATACAAACAATTTATTGAAAGCATCATCACTTTTGGTGTAACTGATGGATCGGGAAAAGAACAATTCGGTTCCATTATTATTCACATTACACACTCCGATATTTGACAGGCTGCCCGGAACAGTGGCAAACAGAAACTGCGGACTGGCATTATCAGCTTCTGCCACCATCAGGTTCATGTATCTGTTTCCCGTCCAGGAGTACTTTTCGCGGTTTCCCGGTGTATTCCGATCTGTTGTAAAGACAATCCGGCCGTCAGGGTAACGGGCGGGAGCGAAGTCATTCTGTGCGCTGTTAAAAGCAACGGGTTGAAGCGACCAGCCCGTATTGGGAATATCCTTTACCCAGTTTTCTGCGATATCGCAGGCAGTAATTTCCTTTCTGTATTCATAACGCGAGCCAATCTCGATGCCGAGTGTACGGAAGGTTTCTCTCGCCTCGGGGTATTGTTCGGTTCTTTTGAGTGCATACGCTTTGGCCTTCATGGCTTCGGAGCCGAAGTTGTACTCATAGGCCTTGCCATACCATTCCAGTGCTTTATCATCCTGACCGGCGTGGCGATACGATTCACCGATCAGAAATGCCAGTTGCCCCCGGTCACGCCGGAGATCGGCTTTCTCAAACTCCCTGCGGAGCATTGGAATCGCTGTGGCAAACTGTTTTCGTTCGAAGGCAGTGCGTCCGTCTCTGATTTTAATGGTGTAGGAGCATGATGACAGCACCAGAATCAATAACGGGACCGGGATAAACGATAAACGCATAAGAGAATTTTCGGGTTAAATCTGAAAGAGAGCCGATCAAAACGGTTTGACGCTCCACACAGACTGCAAGATGCAAAAAACAGCTGTATTGTTCCGTGAAGAGCCGTTTAATTTTGACAAATGAAAATAATTAACAAAATGCAAGTCTGTATTTGTACGAAAGGGGTTGCAATACTCGTTCTATGTAGAGATTCAAAAGCTAATTATTCCTGAACATTTGATGAGCAGACAGTTTTTTCCAGTATTCATCCTGATTGCGGGGCTTTTTCCGGTGTTTTGTCGGGCACAAGGCACACCTGAAAACGAATTCAGGGCAAAGGGAGAAGAATCAGAAACCCTGGATTCGGAGGCGTTTTCTCCGTCCTTTGTTGACACAACAGTAACCCCGCACATAATTGCATTCGGCTCCTGCAACAAGCTGGATAAACCACAAACAATGTGGCAGGCAGTTTCGGCCAATAATCCGGATCTGTGGATATGGCTTGGTGATATTATTTATGCCGACACCACCAATATGAAGGCACTTGCAGCGCACTACCGGCGCCTGAAAACCTCTCCGGAGTACAAACAGGTTCGGTCGAAAGCCCAGGTTGTGGGTATATACGATGACCACGACTACGGTAAAAACGATGCATGCAAGTACTATCCAATGAAAAAAGGATCCAAGAAGGCCCTGATGGACTTCCTGGATGTGCCCCTGTCGAGTCCCGTGCGCAGACGCGAGGGCGCCTACCAGTCCTATACATTTGGAAAAGGCCCGCAATCAGTAAAGGTAATCCTGCTTGACCTGCGTTATTTCAGAGACTCGCTCGTTCCGGATCCCACCAGACAAAAAAGGTACATTCCGAATATGGAGGGCGAAATGCTGGGAGAAACCCAGTGGAAATGGCTTGAAAACGAACTGTCGGACAGTGAGGCGGGTCTGAATATTTTGTGCTCGAGTGTACAGGCTATTGCCGATGACCATCCCTATGAAAAATGGGGTAACTTTCCCAACGAGCGCAAGCGCCTGTTAAGGCTCATAACCAGTGTTAAACCCAAAAATCTGTTGATTCTGAGCGGCGACAGACACATGGCCGAATTGTCAAAAATACAAATAGAAGGGCTACCCTATCCGCTCTACGATTTTACCTCCAGCGGGATGACACATATTCGGAGCGGCACATCAGAACCAAACCGATACCGGGTACAGGAGATGGTCGTGGAGAAAAATTTCGGCATTCTCCGGATCAGCTGGGAGGGAAATAACCCGATTGTTACTATGGAAGCGCGCGGGCTGCAAAACAAATTACTCCTGAAGGAAACTGTACGATACTGACAACAGGGTTTTATTGCTAATTTTGCTCCATGGAATTGTTGAAACAACACATTGAGGCACTCATCTTCGCTTCTCCCCAGCCAGTTGCGGTATCCGATCTCAAAGTGGTACTGGAGGAGAGTTTGCAGGCATCAATAGGAGAAGATGCGATCAACGAGGCAATAGCCTTTTCCCGTGATCAGTTTCGCGACGATCGCTATCCCTTCGAGCTGGTGGAAATTGCCGGTGGATGGCAATTTCTGACAAAAGGAGCCTATCACAGCAGCGTAGCAGTGCATCTCAAACAAACAACCCGAAAGCGTCTTTCACAGGCTGCGCTGGAAACGCTCGCACTGGTAGCATACAAACAACCTGTTTCGAAGTCAGAAGTGGAAGAAATCAGGGGTGTCAGTTGCGATTATGCACTCCAAAAACTTTTGGACAAGGAACTTGTTTTTATTGCAGGACGAAGCGAGGGCCCGGGAAGACCGCTGCTATATGGCACCACTGAAAAATTCATGGATTATCTGGGTATCAACAGCCTGACTGACCTGCCCAAGCCCAGAGAGTTCAAAGACGAAGAAAACTCTGTGGGTTCGCCTGCCGCCCTCGACGAGCCAGCTCCTCAATCTTAAACCTTCAGAAAAGTGGAAGAATTAGTCAACCGCGTAGCCAACAGCAAACTTGTCACTATTGATCTGGAGTCTTTCTATCCTGCAGGTGAGATCGTGCCTTTTGATCTCAAACAGTACCTGTTCATGGAGCTGATCCTGAAGGAGAAAGATTTCAGAGAGGCACTCAAAGCACACGACTGGAATCAGTACTCAGGCAAAAATGTAGCGGTGTTCTGCTCGGCCGACGCCATTATACCCATGTGGGCTTATATGCTGGTGGCTACTTACATCACCCCTTACGCCAGTGATGTTGCCCTGTGCTCACCTGACCAGTATGCTGAACTGGCCTTTTTCAGAAAATTGAACAGTCTGGATATAACCGGATATGCCGGAGAGCGCATCGTGGTGAAGGGTTGCAGCGACAAACCTGTCCCTGCATCAGCTTACATGGAGATAACCAGAAAACTGCAGCCGATAGCCCAGAGCATCATGTTCGGAGAGCCGTGCAGTACTGTTCCCGTGTACAAAAAATCGGGAGCAACTCAGGCAGTGACTGGCTCGTGAAGAAACTGTTTTTCGTATAATTCCCTGTATTTGCCATCTTCCAGTCCGAGTAATTTATCATGCGGACCATACTCCAGCACCCTGCCCTTGTCGAGTACAAGAATATTCGTGGCATTTCTTACCGTGCTGAGGCGATGAGCAATAATGATGCTGGTACGCCTGGCCATCAGTTTCTCAATCGCATGCTGAATAACACCTTCCGACTCAGGATCAATAGACGATGTGGCCTCATCCAGAATAAGGATATCCGGATTGAAAACCAGTGCACGCACAAATGAAATGAGCTGGCGCTGCCCCATGGAAAGCGTCGCACCACGTTCCATGACCTGATAATGATATCCGCCGGGCAGTTTTTCGATAAACTGGTGAGCGCCAATCATTTTTGCAGCCTCTTTCACCTGCAACTCTGTGATTTCAGGGTCCCTGAGCGTTATATTTTCCATGACGGTCCCGGAGAAAAGGAACACATCCTGCAATACCACAGCCATACGTCTTCGGAGTGCGAAAACGTCATATTCGCTGATGTCTGTTCCATCAATCGCAATCGTGCCGGCCTGAATCTCGTAAAAGCGGTTGAGCAGGCTGATGATAGTGGTTTTACCACTACCGGTACTCCCTACAATCGCCAGGCTATTACCCGGTTGGATATCAAAACTGACGCCTTTCAAAACCGGATCCTGTTCGATATCACCTGAATAGGAAAAATGTACCTGATCGAACCGGACTTCCCCGCGGAGGTTCGCGGGTGCCAGCGTACCCGTATTGCGTACAATATCATCACTCTCGAGCAATTTGAAGACCCGTTCGGCGGCAATCAGACCCATCTGAAGCGTATTGAACTTGTCGGCCAGCATTCTGATCGGACGGTAAAGCATGGAGATATACAGCGGGAAAGCGACCAGGGTGCCAACAGTGACTTCATCCGATAGAACACCACGGGCTCCGTACCAGACCATCAGACCCAATGAGAGCGCGGAAATAATGTCAACTACCGGAAAAAAGACTGCATAGGCAAATATGGCGCGCAGATTGGCACCGGTATAGTCATGATTGATTGTTCTGAATTTTTCCTGTTCCCGGGATTCAGCGTTAAAAATCTGGACAATACGCATACCACTGATACGCTCCTGCAAAAATGCATTCATCGCAGCTATGTGATTGCGCACATTTTCGTAGCTCTTTCTTACACTTTCCTTGAATTTGTAGCTGCCGTAAATCAGCAGGGGGAAAACAGACAGCACAACCAGTGTCATTTTCCAGGAAGTAAAAAACATGACTGCCAGTACCGCCACAATAGTGAGCAAATCGGCTACGATAGTGATACTGCCTTCACTGAAAATGGTATTGATGGATTCGATGTCGTTGATAGTACGTGTCGTGCTCGTACCAATGGGCGTTTTATCAAAATAACTGATATTCAGCCTGTTGACATGATTGAATATCCTTACCCTCAGATCCCGGATAGTAGCCTGCCCGAGCCAGTCGGCGTGGTACAGAAAAAAATAGCGCAAGACTACATCCAGTACCAGCAGGGCAAAAATGGCACAGGCAAGGACAGTCATGCCGTGAATATTACCAACGGCGATATAATCATCCACCATGACCTGCAACAACTTGGGCCGAAGAACGGCCATAGGAGCCAGCACGGCAGTCAGAAACAGGGTCAGATAAAATACGCGTTTGTACGGAATTACAGTGCGCATGACCCTTCGGAAGAGCGGCAGATCGAATTTTTTCTTGTCAGACATTACAGCTACTGTTAACCAATTAACTGAATAATTGTTGTACTGAAAGGCCTGTTTTTGATGAAACAGGCCTTTCTGACATCTTATTACTGTCAATATAATATGATTCAGGCCGGTATAATACCCGTTGCTAAAAACTGACACTTTTATACCTTTGTCAAAACAATACAAAGCCAATGATTTGGGCCTGCCAAAAGGTAAGCATCGAAGAAGTGTTTAAAACTGTCGCTCTGATTTCTGCACTCATTCTGCAGACCTCCCTTTGTTTTGCCCAGTCTGATGGTCAGGACCAGATCAAAAACATTGAAAAGGTATTCGAACTCATTCGTTCAGACAGAGCCAAAGCCAGGGTTAAACTTGATTCACTGAACGCTGCAACCGATCTTTCCCCACTGGCCAGGATGACATTGTTGCGCTACTATGGTATTTACTATGGTATCAATGGGCAACTGGATTCAGCTGAATATTACTTCAGATATGTAGGTGAGCACGCGGTTCCTAACAGCATTCTCCAGGGCAAATCGCTGTTCAATCTTTCTATAATTTACAAAAACAGGGGTCAGTTTGAGGAAGCCCTCCGTTCACTCGGTCAGGCACTGAAAATCTATGAAAATGCCGGTGAGCAGAGGTTCATTGCAGAAGTTTACGGCGAAATGTCCTCGGTTTATAAAATACAGGGATATCTGGATATTTCGCTGGATTACCTGCTAAAATCCATACAAATCCTCGAAAATATTCCGAACGCAAGTCAGTATGCTATCACCATTGAGCGACAAAAGCTCGCGAATACGTACATGCAGACTGGCGATTACGAGTTTGCCATCAAAATTTTTGAACAGGTGCTTCCGTCGTTTCTGGAACAAAAAGACATGGTCAACTATGCGATTACGGAAGCAAGTTACTCCCTTGCCCTTGTCAATAACGGACGATATGAAGAGGCCGACAAGGCAGCTGAAATTGCGCTGAAGGTAATTGGAGATTATGAAAACAACGATTACCGGGCACTGATTTATCTGCAGAAAGCGGTGGTGCTTTCGAGATTGAAAAAAATGCCCGATGCGCTGGAGTACTTTGAAAAAGCCGTTGCATACTCAGCAAGCGGATATGGGTCTTTTGCTAATAATCTGTATAACAGTTATATGAGCGTACTTCTTCAGTACGGGTATTCTGATGAAGCATACAGGATTTACCAGGACGCACTCTCCAGAAAGATATTTGAAAAGGCCAATCTCAAGGATTTACAGCAATTCCATACCAACGCTGCAAAAATACTTGAAGCAAAGGGATACATGAAAGAATCCGTCCAGAACTGGAAATCTGCCCAGATAGTGGGAGATAGTCTGGCCAGATTCAATGAGGCTCGTATTGCCCGCGAAATCCAGCACAAATACAAGAGCAGCGTACTTGAGAAAGAACTTGAAGTAGGCAGGCTGACTGAAAAAAGCCTCAAGCATGAAGTGGAGGTCAGGACTCTTTACCTCGTCATTGCATTACTCAGCTGCATCAGTCTGATAGGCCTGGTACTATATTATCGCCTGAAAAACAGGTACAAAATTCAGAAAATCGCCAAACTGGAAAAAACCAATGTAACCCGCTCGGTTGAAAATGCCATGCTGCAGGAAAACCTGAAACTGCAACAGATGATTATTGACCAGCAACAGCACGAACTGGCTGCCAATGCCCTGGAAATGGCCAATCTCAATGAAAAAATCGAGGCTATTCTCGAAAAATCAGCTTCCTCCGGTAAAGTGACCGAGATTTCACGCATGCTTCAGGATCTGAAAAGCAGCGATTCACACTGGGAAAGTCTGCTGCTCCGATTCAAAAAACTCAATCCGGATTTTATGGACAAGCTTCAGTCAAGGTTTCCCGAATTGTCTCAAAGTGAACTGGAATTCTGTGCACTGGTCAAGCTGAACCTTTCATTCAAGGACATAGCCAATCTGATGAATATCAATCACAAGAGTGTATTTGCCAAGAAATACAGGATCTCGCAGAAAATGAGGGCCGCAGAGGATGATGATTTCTTTAAAATTATCAGGGAAATCTCGTGAACAGACATCATACTTATTTCATGACCGTTAACCTGTCTTGCAATTTCTGTAACAATCTGATTCTTTTTTGTGAGAATCAACTATGGAATCTTGCAATTCAGACAGCTGCTCAAAAAGACAAAAAAACTCTACTTAATTGAAAAAAATAAAAATAAATATTTAAAATAAATACAATATATAACTTTTGTATAACTCTCCTTTGTAGCAGTGGTACTTTTATTCAATACCGAAATTATGCACCTGCGGTAATCAGCCTGACCTTTGCGTTGCCGACGAGGTACGCTTCACACTTTTGATTTATTCATAATCCGGTTGCTCTTTTAGAATAATCAGTCGGGATATCCTCCCCGCGCTTCATTGCACTGGTGCCCCAAATCAGTTAAAGCCCATGAGTCACTCCTGCTCCGGAGTGGCTCATGTTATTTTGATCAGTACAGATAGAACTCACTGGTCATCTGGCGAAATTCAGGTGTTTTCCCGCCTGTTGGATCAAATAATGTCAGGTATTCCCTCCGGTAATATCCGGGATCTTTGCTGAAGGTCATTAATAAACGCTCAGCCGGCCTGTCGGGATACGTACGTACGCTGACTTCCCGGTTGCAGTAAAGTCGGTCAAAAACAGCAGCCTCACCAAAAATCCGGCCCTCTTTCACAGGCAATATCAGACAAAAGTGGCCGTCTGGTGCTAACAAAGCGGATACAGATGCGGCCAGTTCAGCCGGACTCAGCGTGGCGGTATGACGTCCGAGGCTCCGCTCAGGATCAGGTGACCGGGTTGCTTCCGAAAAAAACGGCGGGTTACTCACTATCAGATCATACTGAGCCTGTTCAGCTGAAGCAAATTCCTGCAAAGATATTTCTCTCGCCTCCAGGCGATTTGTCCAAGGTGATGCCTCAAAATTAGTCCTGGCACATCGTACTGATGGCGGGTGTATATCAATGCCGGTAACAAGCGCCTCTGGCTCCCTTTGCGCGAGCATCAGGGCCACGATACCTGTCCCGGTACCGATATCGAGTACACGCTTGCGCCCGCGCGCGTCCGCCCATGCGCCCAACAGTACGCCGTCTGTACCCAGTGCATGTGCAACCCCCTGCTGTGCGACACTAAAGTTTTTGAAATGGAACGGTACCGACTCCATCATTTGTCTGAATCGTGAAGAAATATATTCCGGCAGGCAAATGACTGACATCAAGCGAACTGTTGGCCTCCTGCTCCAGACGTGTGATTCCGAGGGCGTCGCGAATAACAACATATCCGGAAACACCGGTTGAGCCGGCCCCGAAGAAAATACGGTCAGCAACCGGATTCGGCCACACCTGCAAATACGGAATATCCGGAGAATATACCGGTACTGTAAGCTCCTGCCATCTTTGCCAGAATTCGGAACTGAAAAGGGAGGCTACTCTGTAGTCGTGAATTACAACTGTGTTTTCGTCGTTGAATGCCTCTGCCGAAAAGGACCAGTTATGTGAGCCTGTTACGACCTGCGGATCAGTGTCATTTACATCAAAAATACCGTATTTATGGTGAAAATCGCCACTCAGTGAATGCGCTACACACTGAATACCTGCACTGTTGAGTACATTATATTCAGATCCCAGATCATTGATGTTTTCCATGATTCCCCTCACCTGCCTTCCACTCAGATACTGATCAATCATGGCATCGCCGATGTCGTTGTTGGTAAAAGAAAACAATCCGAACAGGGCTTCGCTGTCGGAGGAATAAATAGCATCTACAATTTTGAAGGTAGTACGATCGGAGGGAGAAAACCACAGCTCTACGGGCGCGCCACCGATAATGAAGTGGTGTGGGGTGTTGTCCCGCTTAACAGAGCCGCTTCTGCTCTTTTGAGGATCGGGTGTATCTCCGGAAGAACCCCACATTTCCTCAAATTCGATCATGTATGCTTTGGCAAGCGACTGATCCTGAATGAACAGCAGGTTGTTGAAGTCATTATTGATATTGGTATTGGTCCAGTTCATGGAGCCGGTCATCACCCAGGCCCTGTCGGGGACAGCTGCATCTATCACCATAAATTTGTTGTGCATGATGGTGGCATCATTCACAAAAATCACAGGAAAGGCCGGAAGGGGGTTAAGTGCGGAGTTTGTTACGTTTTTCGAGGCTACATACCGGATTTTCACCCCCCGGGTATAGGCACTTTTAAGTGCATTGGTCAAATCGCTGCGATTATTGTTGTACATGGCTACATCAATGGTCTGCTGCGCCGCATTGATTCTGTTGATGGTCTCTGCCACTGCTTCAGCCGGAGATTGTCCGTTGGGCGTAAACCCATTGCTGTACGAGGGGTCAACGCTTCTGCTGAAGAACACCCTGATCTCACCGGAAGAAACTGACCGGGTAACAAATGGACGCAATTCAGACAATGAAACTGCACCATTTGAAGTAGAAATAACCTGAACCCAGTAAATCGTACCGGACTGCAAGCCTGTAAATGTTTGATTGTGACCAATAGCGACGTCTGCAAGCACGATTTCATTGCCCAAAGCCGGAGTGGTGCCATACCTGACAACAGCTGTAGAAGGGGTATTCGTCTTCCAGTCGAGACGGAAGCCCCCGGTGGTTATATCCGATTGTTCGGGCTGATCTGTGTAATAGAAACAGGTGGCCTGAGCGAAGTCGTTCAGATTTCTGGGCAAAATCTGCAGGTCAAAATAACGAGATAATATACCTGTAAGCTGAACAGGCGTACCAGGTATCGGATCGTTGTCGAGCGGATGTCCGTTCCGAATGCTCACGCGTGCGTCGTAGCCGCTCAGGTCAACAGCCGAATAGGTAGCTCCCCCGTCGAATACTCCGCCGCCAGCAGCAAAGCTCACGCACTCCACACGTACCAGCTGACCTTCCAGTGCCGGGTCCAGACTGGAAAAAGATACAGGTTTGGGCGCTGGAACTGGTAATACAGCTATTTCTGAAAAAGCGAGAATCGGGTCAATTACTATCAAACCATAAACCGACTTGATAACCCCTGTCACTTCTATGCTGTCGCCGGCAGTAACAGCGGTTTCAAACCCGGCAACTGATCCTGTGCCGGGGTTGGCTGCAATTCCGGCAGTTCCATCCTGGAAATAACGAATCTTACCCAGTTCGTATCCATTTGTAACCACCCCCCGAACAGTTACAGTATCACCAGCGGGTAATATCCTGGCATTATGAATACTGATAACCTGAGAAAAAACATTCAGCGGGAAAAGAAGGGCAAGAAGCAGACGGTACATAATAATACTTGGCAGTTACATTGAAATGTACCAAAGTGGTACAGGAAAGTCGGCGGCAAAGTTTCAACATTTCCGCAACTTTGCGGCATGGAAAAACTGATGATGTCTGCATTGAACCGTTTGTCTGTGGAGGAATTCAGGAATACGGACAAATTACCCCTCACGCTTGTGCTCGATAATATCCGTTCAGGACTCAATGTGGGATCTGTATTCCGCACTGCAGATGCCTTTGCAATAGAAAAAATCATCCTGTGCGGCATAACATCCCGGCCTCCACACAGGGAAATCCTGAAAACGGCACTCGGAAGTACTGAAAGTGTTTGGTGGGAATATATCGGTTCCGTTACGGAAGCAGTAAACAGGCTCACTACCGAAGGATATGAAGTAATGGCTGTTGAACAGACCACCAACAGTATTATGCTTCCTTCGTTCATTCCGGTGAAAGGCAAAAAATATGCCTTTATACTTGGCAATGAGGTGGAAGGAGTATCAGCAGAGGTGCTGAATCTTTGCAAGGGCGCCCTCGAAATTCCCCAGTACGGCACCAAACATTCACTGAACGTGTCTGTTGCAGCCGGTATAGTGGTATGGGATTTTGTAAGAAAAATTTAAATCCATGGACTTCGGAAAGTTGTCATCGGTTGATCTGGTTGACTTCCGGCTCCCGCCCGAGCCGAAGGAAAACGAATCGGTACTGATAGGAAAACCCTTCACAAACCCGCGCCTGTTTATCGGGCCGACCGGCTACAATATGCGCCAGTGGGTAGGGAAATGGTATGAAGCCGGCTCAAAAGACCGGGAATTCCTCAGGCAATACGGTCGTCAGTTCAACACCATCGAGCATAATACTACCCACTACAGGATACCAGACACAGCAACTGTGCTCAGATGGCGTGATGAAACACCGTCCGACTTCCGTTTTTGCCCCAAAATACCTCAAACAATCAGTCACTCCCGCGATCTGGGAGTGTCTGGCAGAGAAATTGACGTGTTCTGTGAAGTCATTGCCGAATTGGGTACGCGACTGGGATGTTGTTTTTTGCAACTGCACCCTGCCTTCTCTCCTGAAGACCTATCCCGCCTGGGCAAATTTCTGGAACGATTCCCTTCCTGGATTCCACTGGCTGTCGAAGTACGTCACCCTGATTTTTTCCAGGGAGGATATTTTACCGACAAATACTTTGCCATGCTCCGGGAGCGGGGCGTATCAGCTGTCATTACGGATGTTGCGGGTCGGCGTGATGTTTGTCACATGCGACTGACTTCGGCCACCGTACTTGTCCGTTTTGTGGGCAATTCGCTTCACCCTACCGATTATTCGAGGGTAGAGGAATGGTCTGACAGACTCAGAAACTGGCTCGAAAACGGACTGGAGTCGGCCTACTTCTTCACACACGAACCCGATAACCTGCTGGCCCCCGAGCTGGCTGCGTTTGCATGGCAGAAGTTCTCTGCCATGATGCCCGATACAGATATGCGCGGCCCGAAGGAAGTGGGCGGACAGCAGGGTTTACTGTTCTGATTTTACAAACCGCACACTACCCTTCTGATACCTTCAAACCAGGTGACACCGAGGATAGACTTGATACGGTTATAGTCTGCACAGGCTTCAGTCCGCTTGTTCTGGTTAACGTATGCAGTCCCGCGGTAATACAAAAGTTCACAGTTGTCAGGCTGTAGCCTGAGAGCCTCGGTCCATTTGGCAATAGCTTCGTCTGTCTTTTCCTGTGCAAGCAGATTGGCACCTTCATCTGCCAGCAGCATAGCGCGGTCGAACCGGTCGTTGGCAGCGGTGCAAACTCTGGCATCCGACTTGAACATAACCCTGAGGGGAATGGTGGCAGTAACTGCTTTCCCTTCGAATTGGGCGGGCGTCCACTGGTTGTCCATCCGATTGACAAGGCGCATGGCCTCCCACTGGAAATCGAGTCCCAGGTTGCTGAAATCCAGCACATTTTCTACATTGACATCCCCGTTTCTGCGTACCAGGAGTTCCATTTCAATTACACCGGTTTTGCAACTGTCGCGCCATACAGCAGGATATTTCAGTTTGTTCAGCAAGTGGCTGATCAGCGAATCGTACCCTGATGTATAGGCAGGTTCAGTATCGAGTACCGTGTAAATGGTATCGCCCTCCTGGCTGACGTAATACGGCAGCGATTCAGTAAGTTTGAATTTGACAGGCAGTGTATGTCGCACGCGGGCGGGCTTGCCTGCAATCGTTCCTGGTACCCACTTGAGGCCAGCCTCATTCAGTGCGTTCAGAACCCGAAGAGCCTCTTCACCACAGCCACCACCGATATTCCTCAACAGATTGATGTTGGAAATACCCCCTGTAGTTGGTTCAACCACAAAATTCAGTACAACAGTGCCCTGAATATTACTGTCACGAGCAGCCTGGGGATATCTGATGTTGCTTGCCAGTAGATTCAGCAGCTGAAATTCCCCGCATCGGCGCATACTGTCCGCCGACCAGTCGGTACGGTTGGCTGGCATACAACTTCTGAAAAGCGGATAGGGTACCGTTTCGGAGATGGAATGAATGGTAGTATCAGCCGGTGTTTCATTTTGCGCATATACGTTGAATGCAAGTAATGAAGCAAAAATCAGGAAAAAAAAGGTTTTCATAGCAAATGACAATAACTTGAGGGGGGCGAAGTTATTGCAAATAATGAAAACGCCCCGTAAATCATCACGGGGCGTCCTGCAGGAGTTGAAAATTACACTTATTTATCGGGCTGCGGTGTATAACGCAGGTAAGGTTTTACCACATTGACTCCTTTGGGGAATTTTTTTATGGCATCGCCGGTTGACACAGCGGGAACCACAATAACATCTTCACCCTGTTTCCAGTTGGCAGGTGTAGCCACGCTGTAGTGTGCAGTCAATTGCAGTGAATCGAGCACGCGAAGTACCTCTACAAAATTTCGGCCGGTGGAAGCAGGATAAGTAATAATCAACTTCACTTTCTTGTCGGGTCCGATGATGAACAGAGAGCGTACTGTGAAATTTTCTGATGAATTCGGATGAATCATGTCGTAAAGATCCGCCACAGTCCGATCAGGATCGGCAATAATCGGGAAGCCAACTGTACACTGCTGTGTTTCGTTGATATCATCTATCCAGGTGAAGTGTTTGTCTATCGGATCCACGCTCACTGCCAGCACTTTGGTATTGCGACTGGAAAACTCGGCCTGAAGTTTGGCTGTCATACCGAGTTCAGTGGTACAAACAGGGGTGTAGTCGGCAGGGTGAGAGAACAGAATACCCCAGCCATCACCCAGATAATCATAAAAATCAATTTCCCCGGCTGTTGTTACAGCCCTGAAATTTGGTGCGATATCGCCAAGACGAAGACTCATTTTTTGAATTTTAAAGTTAAATCATAACGCAAATGTAAAGACAGTTTATTAGTCTATCGAATAAGTAGGATAATTAACATATAATTTAATTTCAAAACAGAATATATTTACAGCCTCAAACGGTTGTCTGTACATGTTATCAAAAAAAGCCCAGTATGCTATCAAGGCGTTGAGCTATCTTTCAGAGAGGTATGAACAGGGCCCGGTACTTATCGGAGAGATTGCTGAAAAGCAGCATATTCCGCTGAAGTTCCTGGAAAGGATTCTGCTGGATCTGAATAAAGCCGGTGTGCTTAACAGCAAGAAGGGGAAAGGTGGAGGTTACTTCCTTGCCGGCCCGCCGGAGTCTGTTTCCCTTGCACGCGTGATCCGTATTGTTGACGGGCCCATTGCGCTGCTTCCCTGCGTAAGTCTGAACTTTTATCAGAAATGCGATGATTGCGACGAGCAAAGTTGCCGCTTGAATGTTGTTTTTGCAGATGTGCGTGACGCCATGCTGTCTGTACTTGAAAATCGAACACTCAGGGATATCTGATATGAACCGAATGTTGTTTGTTGGTGCGATCTTGTGGACTCTCACAGGTCAGCAGGCGTACGCCCAACACTCCGTGGCACGACGCTGGAATGAAGAGCTTCTTCACGCCATCAGCAGGGACTTCGCGCGACCGCCCATACAGGCGCGCAATCTTTTTCACATTTCTGCGGCCATGTATGATGCCTGGGCTGTTTACCACCCTGAGGCTGAGACTTTCTTTCTCGGCAAGGAGGTAAACGGTTTTTTTATACCTTACAACTACACTCCACCGCCGTCCAACATCAAAAAGGCGCAGGAGGAAGCTATAAGTTTTGCTGCCTATCGCATGATGGAGCACCGCTTCCTGAACTCCCCGGATGTAGCCAATCTTTTTCCGGGGATGGACAGGCTGATGGACTCGCTGGGATATAACCGGCACAATACATCACTGAACTATAAGGCTGGTCCGGCTGAAATGGGTAACTATATTGCAGATCAGATTATCAGGTACGGATTGCAGGACGGCTCCCATGAGGGAAATGACTATGGAAACACGTATTACAAGCCTGTTAACCCCCCCTTGCAGATACATATTCCCGGAAATCCGTCTATCAGTGATTTCAATCGGTGGCAACCCGTTCAGCTGGCTGTATTTATTGATCAGGCAGGTAACGTCATACCCAATGGAGCCCCTCCGTTTCAGAGTCCGGAGTGGGGAAACGTTGCGCCATTCGCCATGGATCCTGATGAATCAGAACTGCTGACACGTGACGGACAAACTTACAGGGTATATCACAGGCCACCGCCGCCAGCACTGACAGACACCTCTTCATCATCCTCTATTGGTACGCAACAGTATCAGTGGAATCACGCGCTGGTAGCTGTATGGAGTTCGCTGCTCGATCCTAAAGACAGCGTGATTATTGATATTTCACCTGCTTCCATAGGTAATAACAAGGAGTCGGATTATCCGGCTGACCTTTCTGAGCTGCCCGACTTTTTTGATCTGACCGGTGGGCGCGACCGCAGCCCCGGTCACACCCTGAATCCAGGAACCGGTTTACCCTACACACCGGAGCTGGTTCCACGTGGCGATTTCACCAGGGTGCTGGCGGAGTTCTGGGCCGACGGGCCGACATCCGAGACTCCCCCGGGGCACTGGTTCAGTTTGCTGAACTACGCCAACGATCACCCGGCTTCATCCAGAAGAATAGGCGGATCCGGAGCGGAGTGCGACAACCTGGAATGGGATGTAAAGGGATATTTTGCTCTTGGCGGTGCCATGCACGATGCAGCAGTCACAGCCTGGGGCATCAAAGGCTGGTATGACAGCAGTCGCCCGGTTTCGGCCATCAGGGCTATGGCAGATCTTGGGCAAAGCAGCGATCCTGCCCTGCCCTCCTATCATCCGGGCGGGCTGCCGCTCATACCCGGTTATATTGAGCTGATCGGTCCCGACGACCCGCTTCAGGGCCCGCTTTTTCTGAATGAGATCAAGGTCAGAACATGGAAGGGTCCATATTATATCGGTAATCCGCAAACAAGTACAGCGGGAGTGGCATGGATACGGGCGAAGGACTGGTGGCCATATCAGCGGCCCACGTTCGTTACGCCACCCTTTGCCGGGTATATCTCGGGCCATTCCACATACAGCAGGGCTGCCGCGGAGGTATTGACCGAACTGACTGGTGACCCATTCTTTCCCGGGGGTATCGGTACGTTTTTATGCGAAAAAAACAAATTTCTGGTATTTGAAGACGGTCCGAGTACAGACGTCAGGCTGCAGTGGGCCACATACCGGGATGCAGCTGATCAGTGTAGCCTCTCGAGGATATACGGAGGCATTCATCCGCCCATGGATGATATTCCCGGGCGCCTGATCGGTATGAAAGTCGGAAGAGACGCTTTTGAATATGCCCGACAATACTTTCAGGGCAAATCTGCTCCCGGGAAGGTGGCGTCTTTCAGGGTTTTCCCCAATCCTACCCCCTCGGCTGTACAGATTGAAGTACCCAATGAGGGAGAAATCAAAGTATCTGTATATTCTGTTGAAGGCAGACTGGTCATACAGGAGACACTTCTCCCGGCTGAAGGCCGGGCCATCCTCGATCTCAGCGTCCTGCCAGCCGGCATTTACCAACTGACGATTGTGACGGACAACAGAAATCAGCCACTGCAGACCACTGTTGTCAAATACGAGGGCAGCAGGTAGATATGTTAAAAATATGTAAAAACATGGTAGATTGTGCGATATTTCTTTCCTTTATCATGTTTTACAGTTGTTGAACATTTCAGTTAACTTTGCCGACCAGACTTATCAATCTCTAAAATATTAAAAATCAATCAAATATGATACATCATCTTCGTTTTGTGCTTCTGATTTCCTGTATGGCTTTTTCTATAGCATCCTGCAGTACGCTGAATTTGCCGGAGCCTCACCGAGGGGGCGGAGCCCCGGTACCCAAAAGCGGAAACAGTTCAGCAGCCAAAACAGGCAGTCGCGGAAAGGAAACGGGTTCAACCGCTGCAAAACCCGCTGGACCTGCTGTCAAAAAGAGTACAGCAACCCGTCCGGCGCCGGCTTCTGAGAAAACGACTTCTGCGGTAAAGAAGCCTGCAAATACTGCCACCAATACCACAGCCAAAAGCGGATCCGGCAAATCGGGTACAAAGCGTGTCAGTCTGGAAGAGAAACGACTGGAAGTAGTTGACTACGCAGAGAAGTTCAGGGGAATCCCTTACAAAACTGCAGGCAAAACGCCCTATTCCGGTTTCGACTGTTCCGGCTTCACCTCCTATGTGATGAAAGGGTTTGGTGTGGAACTATCCCCTTCGTCCAATGAGCAGTCGCAAAATGGCGTGGAGGTTGATCTGGAGAATGTAAAGCCCGGAGATCTGCTCTTTTTTGGAACCGACGACAAGATTCAGCATGTAGCCATCGTGGTCAGAAATGACGAGGAAGGAATTTTCTGTGTGCACAGTACCTCCAGCAGAGGTGTTATTGTCGAAAACGTGACTGACTCCAGCTACTGGGAACCCCGCATCATGTTTGCAAGGGACGTAATGTCGCCCCAATAGTTACTGGCCCGGAAAGCGGATTTCAATAATCCTGAGGCGGTACTTTTTACCGATTTTGATTTTTTTGGGACTGCCCGTGGTAAAACCTGCTGCCGAGGAGAGACCTGAAAGTGCGTAAAGTTCCGGCGTCATGATGTCGCGGTCCTGAAAAACGACCCGTCCAACGGTGACGGAGAGTGCCAGGGTTGCGCCGAAAGTCAGCAGTGCTCCTCCGAGTAACCTGGCTATGGGTTTTCTCGACACCCTCAACACGGAAATACTGTCGGTTTTGACTGCAAAGTTATCGAGCATAAGCGTGCGCGATTCGGGCAGTATATCTGTGATCGTCCGTTCGTACCAGTAGTTTTCATCGCCATTCATCCGGTAATGCAGGATGTCCCCCACATAGAAACGAGTAGTTTTAACCCGGTTTTTTCGCTCGAGTTGCAACATTTTCTGGGCTGACGCTGCGGTACTGCACAACATCACAAACAGCATAATCAGACGGATAGTCATAATCAGTCAGTCCATTTGCTTTTATCGGCCAGGCTGCCCAGTTTTTCCCAGGTGAGCACAATGTCGGTCTGTCCGACAGCATAAGCGGCCACTTCGTAAGGATTGTAAGTAAATCTGACCCCCTCCCTCACGATACACCACTGGAGTGGCATGGGAAGTGGAATACTTTCGGGAAAAACCAGATCGGCGAGTTCATACGTTTCACCCGTCTGGGCACGCTTTGACTCCACGAATCCAGTTTCCAGTAGCGGGCGGAGCGATGCAGTATCCTGAACAATATCAGTCAGTTGCACCAGACTTCCGTCGTTGAGCCGGAAAGTAAACAGGGCGGAGCCATAATTGCCGTGCGCGCCTCCGGTAAAGGAGTAGCTGCTGAGTTCAAACGAAAGAACTCTGGAATTCTGCAACAGATTCTTGCTGGTCAGCTCGTGAACAAACCCCATTGAATAATCAGGAACGATCGAGAGTTGATCTTCCAGCATCAGATGCAGATTCGTCACTGCTGAATCAACAGCCTGACCGATGGGCATGGAAGGCTCCCCTCCCACTACCATCCTCACGAAAGCGCCAATTGTATCGTTAATGGAGCGAACGGCGGCATCCTTCCCGCCAGATACAACGGGGAACACGAGCCTGATTTCTGCGCACTGAGTATCAACCACACATTTTCTGGCTTTCAGCTCAGTTGAACTGACAGTTACCGGAGTTTCGGGTGCAGTTTTATTTTTACATGAGGCAATCCAGAGGAATAAAATCAGCGAAGGGAAGATAGCAACTCGCATTTCAGGTGTAGTTATTGTTTTGTTGTGGCAAATGTCAGAAGAATCGGACGATTAAACGCTTCATTTATAAGATAATATCCGACAATGGCTTAAAATCGGCAACAGACAAGAGCAGCTCCGGGAAAAAGCCATTGAAATCCGCTGCATACAGGTCTGTTTGACCGAAGAAATGGTCTGTTACCAGTTCGGCGTCAAATATTTTCCCCAGACGGAAACTGAACCTGTCGAGTACCCAGGCAAGCCCTGCTTTTTCCCTGTAAGCGTGCAGAAAACGCCCCGAAAGCATACGGGGCAGGCGTTCCTGCAATTCGGGAGGCATGAACTCTGCCCGGGCGGACAGCCGGCTGTATGTACTTTCAGCAAAAAAATCAAACGGGACAGAAATATACTTGTCCCAATAAATGGCGAGCAGGTAATCGTACAACACATCATTGACAGGAGCCGCGTAGCGACCTGCGAAAGGCCTCAGGCGATGTACACTGCGTCTCGCGAGCGGGTGACTGTCGGTAAAAGAATCAATATGACGGTGCAGCAATAACCCGTGCTGAACCTCCGTTGGATAAAGCTTCCAGGCACTGCCCTTCACATAATCACCGATAAAATTACCCAGAAGCACCGATTCGTTTTCGCCCGACAATAAACAATGAGCCAGATGATTCATGAAAAATGCCTGATTATGCGCGGGATTGCTAACTTTGCGCCCGCTTTAACAACTTGCGTTCCAAAGGTAACGCTAATCAGCAGTTTTTCATTTTTCCGATAAGTAATAATGGCTTTACAGTGTGGTATTGTTGGCTTGCCCAACGTAGGAAAATCAACTCTTTTCAATGCGCTGACCAATGCGAAAGCACTGGCAGCCAACTATCCGTTTGCAACAAAGGATCCCAACGTGGGTATCATTACGGTACCTGATGAACGACTGGACAAGTTGTCGGAAATCGTTCAGCCCCAGAATGTACAACCCACCACCGTGGAGATTGTTGATATTGCGGGCCTTATCAAGGGTGCCAGCAAGGGTGAAGGACTGGGCAACCAGTTCCTGGCCAATATCCGGGAGGTAGATGCCATTATTCACGTGGTACGCTGCTTCGACGACGATAATGTGGTACACGTGGATGGTTCTGTTTCTCCTGTGCGCGACAAAGAGATTATTGATCTGGAACTCGGACTCAAGGACCTGGATACTGTTGACAAGCGCATAGACAAGGTAGCACGCGCTGCCAAGGCCGGCTCTAAAGACGACCTCAAAACCCTGGAAATACTCAATCAGCTCAAGGCACACCTCGAAAGCGGGCGTCCGGGCCGTGAACTGCTGGGCAGCCTCGACGAAGATGGGAAAAAACTTCTGACAAAAGACCTTTCTCTATTGACAGCCAAACCTGTTTTGTACGTCTGTAACGTGGATGAGGGCTCTATTGATTCAGGAAATGCACATACAGAGGCATTCAGAAAGTCAGTAGCTGCAGAGCATGCTGAAGTAATTCTGATCTGTGCAGGTATCGAGGCACAAATTGCCGAGATGGAATCAAAAGAGGAGCAAGTTGAGTTCCTGGAGATGATGGGGCTCAGCGAGCCCGGTGTGAACCGCCTTATCAAAGCGGCCTATAAACTGCTCAACCTGATAACCTATTTCACGGCAGGCGTGAAGGAAGTACGTGCCTGGACGGTGAGAAGAGGCGCCAAGGCTCCCGAGGCCGCCGGTGTTATTCACTCCGATTTTGAAAAGGGATTTATCAGGGCAGAAGTGATCAAATACAACGATTATGTGACACTCGGTTCTGAGGCCAAGGTCAAGGAGGCGGGCAAAATGGCCGTTGAAGGGAAAGAGTACGTCGTTACCGATGGCGATATCATGCACTTCCGCTTCAACGTTTAAAAGTACGCAGCGAACACAGACAACTTGGGAAAGGAAGTCAAAATATACCCCCGCGTCATTGAACGCATGGAAGAATGGCCGATCTACCTGCTCAGCAAGGATCGCGCCGAATTCGTGAGGCAAATTGACGAAAATACCTTCCAGCGCATAACAAGCCGGCATAAAAAAGATCTGGCAGATGTACTTGTCAAAGCCATTTACCAGGAACGAATCCGCATCAAGGAGGCTCCATGGAAGGTTGATCCGCCCAACGAGCGCGTGTTCTGGAACCGGATCAGCAACCGCCTGATCCAGAAATCACTGGACCGAAATGACGCAGAATCCCGATCTGTAAACGAAGATCTTCTCAAAAAGATCATTCACCGGTACTCGGAGGAAATCGTCGGTACCTTTCAGATATCTACCTTCCGGTTTGCTCAGGGGTTTCTTACGGCCCTTTTCAATCGTATTTTCAATGCGCTGGTAAGCAAGAGTCTGAGTGCCATGTTTCGCGGTCGGCGCAATCTGTACGAACGCCTCAATATTGTAGGTGATGTAGAAACAGTTGCCGAACTGTTCAAGCACGGAACGGTGGTAGTAGTGCCCACCCACAGCAGTAATCTTGATTCTATTCTGGTGGGCTATGCCATGGATCAGATCATGGGATTCCCTTCATTTTCCTATGGAGCAGGACTCAATCTGTACAATTTTGGTCCGGCGGCTTATTACATGAATCGCCTGGGGGCTTACCGGGTTGACCGACGGAAAAAAAACGAAATATACCTCGAAACGCTCAAAACAATGAGCAGGCTGAGTATTCAGCGGGGTGTAAACAGCCTTTTTTTCCCGGGAGGCACCCGCTCCCGATCGGGAAATCTTGAAGATGATCTCAAACTCGGCTTGCTGGGTACAGCCGTGGAAGCTCAGCGAACCATTGTACAGGAAGGTCGATCTGAAAAGGTGTTTATTGTTCCGCTTGTCATTTGCTACAATTTTGTACTGGAAGCGCCTTTCCTGATTGAACAGCACCTGCAGGCCATTGGCAAGGAAAATTATCTGCTGCCTCGCGATGAAGGTACCAGCATCAGGGCCTGGCTCCGGTTTTTCTGGAGGTTTTTTTCCACCAGCAGTGATATTACCCTGAGTCTGGGCCGCCCGATGGATATCATGGGCAATTTCGTGGACAACCGCGGTCGCAGTTTTGACAGGTACGGAAATGAAATTGACATCAAAGAGTACTTTACCTCCAGAAAAGAGATAAATGAAGACAGGCAGCGGGAAGAAGAATACACCAGACTGCTCGCCGAAAAAGTTGTTGAACGTTACGCCTGTGAAAATGTAGTACTGTGCAGTCACCTGGTGGCATACGCGGTTTTCGAAATGCTGCTTCACGAACATCCCAAACTGGATATCTTCGGTATTCTTCGTTTACCGCACGAAGATTATGTCTTCCCGCATGAGTCGCTGGAGGTTGTCGTGGAACAGATGCAAAAGCGCCTGTTTATCATGGAAGAGGAAGGCAAAATCAAGCTGGCGCCGGAAATGAAGGAAAATACCAGACAGGTACTGGTATCCGGCGTGGAAAATCTGGGGATTTATCATGCACACAAGCCTCTATCCTTTACCAAAGAAGGGGACATTGTTTCTTCCAACTTCAGGGTGCTGTATTTTTATCACAACCGCCTGGAGAATTATAACCTCGACAAGGCGGTAACCTGGAAAAATGTAGGCATTGAGAAACTGAAAGATTAAGGGCTTGTTCAGGATTCTCTCGCAGAGTCAAAAGTGGCTTATTTTTGCCAACGGCAGAAGATCCTTAACATGCTCTGATCTGTCAGAAATTCCAAAGCTGCAGGCATTCTTTTCCGCCACGATTTTTCACTGTGGTCTTCCCCGGGCAAATACAGTGTACGCCAGTTTTTCCTGTAACCTGCCTGATGCAAAAGTTCATCTGTCTGTGCCTGCAAGGGCGGGTACATGGCATCCAGAGTCTGATCGCCAAGGTCAAAAAATATCCGGTGATGGCGGGGGCCGGGTAATTTTCTGCTCAGATATTTCCTGAACGCATGGGGAAAAGGATTGTTTTCAAGTGTAAATGAACCGGGCCAGTGCGTACTCAGGCAGGCAGCGCCTCCAAATACATCCGGGTATTCACATATTGCATAGAGCGAAATGAGTCCACCCATACTGCTGCCAGCTATCCAGGTGTGCTTCCTGTCGCTGCGGACGCCATACCTTTTTTCAATTGCGGGCTTCAATTCCTCCGCAATAAACTTCAGATACATATCGGACACCGGACTGAAAACACCGTTTGTACGCCCAGCCCGCTGCAACTGAGTGTTCAGACTGTCTTTTTCAGTCTGGCTCATAGCTTCGAAGGGTTTCTGCGGGAAGTAGTCGGCGTGCCTGCCGCTGCCGGAGTTCCAGATACCGACAATAATGAACTTGTTCTTTCCGGTTTGGAATTTCGCCCCGGTTTCATCCATATCCCACGACTGCCGGTTCCAGGTAATGGCTGAATCGAACAACATTTGTCCGTCGTGCATATACAACACGCCGTAGTCTTTTCCCGATTCGGAACCATCGGGCAGCCATACGTCAATATTTCGTGGTGTGACGTAGCGGGACGGAAAATCGGGGATACGTTCGATTCGTCCAGACGAGCAGGCGGGCGTCTGTGCAGACGCCCGCGCACCCGCGAGGAGGAAGAGAAAGAGCCAGAGTTGGCCTTTCATCAGGACTTTTTCTTTGCTCCCGGCACGTTCACAATCAGTCGGGCCGGCCGGTTGGCAATTTCCCAGGCAACATGGAAAGCAAGCTGAGCTCGCTTGGCCAGGGCATCATAATTGATTTTGTCTGCGGTATCAGAGGGGCGGTGGTAGTCAGGATGCACACCGTTGAAGTAAAAAATAACAGGAATTCCCTTTTCGGCGAAGTTGTAGTGGTCACTGCGCTCGTAATACCGGTTTGGATCGTCTTTGGCATTGTACTTGTAATCGAGCGTGAGGCGTGTATTTTCATCATTCTGCATCTCGCCGATATCGTGCAACTCGGTACTCATACGATCGGAGCCGATTACATACACATAATCCGGGTTACCGGCATACTTTTCATCTACGCGGCCCACCATGTCAATATTGATATCAACGACAGTGCGATCAAGAGGAAAAACAGGAAACTCGGTATAGTACAGAGAACCGAGCAATCCTTTTTCCTCTCCGCTAACCAGCATACAGACGACAGTGCGTTTGGGGCCAACACCCTTGTTTTTTGCTTCCTGAAAAGCTTTGGCGATCTCGATTACCGC
>JBDLWO010000172.1:0-3183 GCA_039804245.1 Bacteroidota bacterium | reverse complement strand
AGAATGCTTCTGCGACGCGGAAGATGATACAGAGCAAGTAGTAGTGGGACATAAATAATTAAGGCCCGGATAGTTCGAGAAGTCGAATTATTCGGGCCTTTTTATTGGGGGGAAGCTTAGCCTGTGGAAAAATGCTGCAGAGGAGCAAGCCCTTCCAGGCGATCAGACAAAATCGCCTGGAAGGTTTAAAAGATGGGTTACTGATGGAAAAGAGCGGCAATACTCTTGTGCTCGACAGTATTTCTGATGGCTCTCGCGAAGAGACCGGCGGTAGAAAGTACCGTGATCTTGTCAGATTCTCTTCTGAGCGGGATGGTATCACAAACAATCAGGGAAGACAGTTGCGAGTTTTCTATGTTTTCGTAAGCCTTTCCGGAAAGTACTGGATGCGTACAGATTGCCCGCACAGATTTTGCACCTTTTTCAATAAGGGCGTCGGCAGCTTTGCAGAGCGTTCCAGCTGTGTCAACGAGGTCGTCAACCAGCACCACGTCAGCGCCTTTTACATCGCCGATAACCGTCATGGCCGCCACTTCATTGGCTTTTGTGCGGTATTTGTCACAGATTACCAGTTCCCTGCCAAAGTGTTTGGCATAGATACGCGCTCTTTTGACACCACCCACATCGGGGCTGGCGAAAATAGTGTTGGTCAGATCTCCGCCTTCGAGGAAAGGAATATAAATAGCTTCGGATTTCAGGTGGTCAACAGGAATATCGAAAAATCCCTGCACCTGATCAGCGTGCAAATCCATTGTCATGACCCGGTTGGCTCCTGCTGCTGTGAGCAGATTGGCGACCAGTTTGGCACTGATGGGTACCCGGGGCTTGTCCTTTCTGTCCTGACGGGCATATGCAAAGTACGGAATGACCGCCGTGATATATCCGGCAGATGCGCGTCTGGCAGTGTCAATCCAGAGGAGCAGTTCCATCAGATTGTCATGCGGCATACACGTACTCTGTATAAAGAAGGTATAGGATCCTCTCACGCTTTCATTGATGATAGTCTGCATTTCACCATCGCTGAAACGTGCAAGCTGAGAGTTGCTGAGAGGGGAGTCATAATACCGGGAAATGCTCTCCGAGAGTTCTCTGGAGGCTGAACATGCGAAAAGTTTAATCTCGGGCACAGGAAAAAATTTGGTCAATACGTTATGTGATCAGAAGCGCACGGCAAAGGTAATAATTCCCGAATTGCTCCAAACGTGCAAATAGCTGTCATATTATATTTTTGTAAACCGGGGAATTGTGAAATGAGATTACCTTTGAGCGCCTTTGTTCACTAAAATAACTGTCAGACAGATGATCCGACAAATCAACTACTTGCGCAGCCTGGCGGTTGCGACCATCCTGCTGGTTTTCAGCGGGGCTGTATCTGCTCAGGATTACCGTGAGGCGCGTGAAAAAGCGCTTCAGTACCTGCGTGGAAATTATCAGCAATTCGGTCTCACTCAGAATGATGTGGCCGATCTTCAGATTACAGATGCTTATCAGAGCAAACACAATCAGATTACCCACGTCTGGATTCGCCAGCAACATCAGGGTATCCCTGTTTTTAATGGTCTGATTGGTCTTCACGTCGCTTCAACAGGCAAGGTTTACCACCTGGGGCACCGTTTCGTTTCCGAACTGGACCGAAAGGTGAATGTAACGAGTCCTTCGCTGAGTGCCGGGCAGGCAGTTTCGATGGCTATGTTGCACCTGGGTATCAAGGAAGCAGCACCATCGCTCAAAACCAGGGTCAACGAGAGAAACTGGATTTTTGAGGGAGCCAATGTTTCCAGGAAGGAAATTCCGGTTAGTGCAAGCTATGCCACTATGGATGACGGAACCGTGAGACTTTCGTGGATGATGGTGATTGATCAGGTGAACACATCTGATCTCTGGACGCTCTGCGTAGATGCCCAGACGGGGGAAATCGTGGAGAAAATCAACCACACTGTTTACTGTGTAGCGGGCCACCTGGGCCACGAAGCCGCCGATTGTCCGGCTTATTCAGCAGAGAACAGCGCGGTTTCTGTACCGTCAGCGCCGTCGTCACTGGCTGATGCTACTTACAATGTGTTTGCACTCCCGGCGGAATCGCCCAGCCACGGTCCTCGTCAGCTGGTGACAAATCCTGCCGATGCAGTAGCGTCTCCTTTTGGCTGGCATGACACCAATGGTGCTGCCGGTGATGAGTACACCTATACCCGTGGGAATAACGTATGGTCGTTTGAAGATCGCTTCAACGACAATACACCCGTTCAGGCTGAATCAGCTGAGGGAGGAGCGAATCTGGTTTTCGACTTCCCGTTCAGCGAGCTCGCCACCCCGTTAGAAAACAAAAGTGCCGCTATCACGAATCTGTTCTACATGAACAACAAGATGCACGATATCACCTATCGTTATGGATTCGATGAAGAGGCGGGTAACTTCCAGTTTAACAACTACAACAAGCCGGGGCAGGGCAATGACCACGTGCTGGCTCAGGCACTCGACGGAGCAGACCTGGCTACACCTACACTGAATAATGCCAACTTCTCCACGCCTCCCGACGGTTCCTCGGGCCGTATGCAGATGTTCCTCTGGAATACAACAGGCGGTCGCCTGGTAAAGGTGAATGCACCGGGTGTTATTGCCGGTTCCTACTATGGCGGACAAGGCGGATGGGGCGGCGCCATCACCAACGTTCCAACTACTGCGGAAGGCGTTTTTGTCAATGATGGTATAGAGCCGACCACAGGATGCGAACCTCCCACCAATAATGTTGCCGGCAAAATTGTCATGATTGACCGCGGTGAATGTGAATTCGGATACAAGGCATATCTGGCTCAGCTCGCAGGAGCAGCCGGCTGTATCATCTGCGATCACGAAGCACCACCCAAAACGGGCTTCGGTGCCGGTGCCTACGGCGGACAGGTAACTATTCCGACGGTCTGGATGAAAAAAGGTGACTGTGCACTGCTTCGCCAGTATGCCGGAGCAGGACTCAATATCTCGCTGGTACAACCAGTGGTGAATGGCCCCGAATTTGTGGATGGCGACTTTGATAACGGTATTATTGCGCACGAATATGGTCACGGTATATCAAATCGCCTCACCGGAGGCCCCTCCAACACAGGCTGCCTCGGTAACGCAGAGCAGATGGGAGAGGGCTGGAGCGATTTCTTCTCTCTGGTCATGAGTGTACGCCCGGGTGATGTA
>JBDLWO010000171.1:0-15354 GCA_039804245.1 Bacteroidota bacterium | reverse complement strand
GTGGATATACCCGAGCTGGTCAAACTTCCCTGCATACGTCGGATTGTACGGATCGGCAAGATTGAGCACTACCGCTCCTCCACTGAAAAGGTTACTGCCGTAAGCGTACAGAAATCCTTTTTTTACATCAATATGAAGGGCGTGAATAGCATCAAGCTGACCATTGATTGGTCCATCACCCTTGTAATTCTTGTGTGGCAGATTGGGAGAAGGAAGTGGACTCATATCTACTATCTGAACGCCTTGTCCGCCCTCGGATGTAACATAAGCATAATGACCATAAACCTTGATCTCTTTCCAGAGGTTATCGGGGCCGGGTATCTGTATAATCTGCTGCGGAGCATCGGGATTGGTAATATCAACCACTATCAACCCTTTGGAGCCTCCTAACAGGGCGTATTCGCGTCCATCCTGGGTATAACCACAGATATTGGCAAGCGTTTGCCCGGGGAATGTCATGGTTGAGCGCAATTGAAAATTGTAGTCCTGGGCGAATACAGGCCAGGAAAAGGCCATCAAAGCCAGGGCAAGAATGTAATGTGCGAGTTTCTTCATCGAATCGAAAGTAAGTGTGTGCTGTACTTGTTTGGTCAGGGGTGCAAAAATAGGATGAGCGGCAGGAACAGAAGCATCCCTGCCGCTCATTTGATGGAAAAGTATGCCACCCTGCGACAAATACAGCAGAATGAGATCGTTATCAGTCTTTATCAAAAAAAGTATCAATTCGGTCAAGGCAGTCTTCCAGATGATATCGGGTCATACTGTCTGCAGAACCGAGTACCGCTCTTGAAATATCGGCTCTCAACTGAAGGAGGGTAGCGCGCGCCAGCGACGACACATCCGACATTTGCGGATCTATACTTGCGCCGGGGGGCTGCGATACTTTGTAAAGACCGGTCATTTGTTCAATAAACTCTTTCTGGAGATTGCGCCTGTGTACGCTCACTGCCTTGTTCTGAGCCAGTTCTGACCAGATTCCGTTTCTGAGATCATCAAAAAGATTATTAAGGGTATAAGCATTCGGATCAACCGATGTGGTTTCGATGATTCTGCGCAATCTGTCAGGTGAAAACAGACTGTTCAGGGTACTTTCCTGCAATTTATACAGGGTTACCACCCCATTGTAAGGTGTAACAAGTTTGAGTACCGTCTGATCGAGCAGCCATTCTGGTGTCTGAAACAGTTCTTTATTCAGGAAAGCAACAGCATCACGCTGCATGGCAGCCGGGGCAGCCTCATATACAGCTCCAGCCTGGTCGGAGGTCTTGGGCGTTTCATACACGCCACCTATCCATTTGGTTACGTGTCCGACGTAGCGGCGATACTGCCCGCTGATATTGTTGTACAGTTCATTTACCTCGTCGTAATCTTCCGCTTCCTCCTTCGTCCACTGGGCAATATTGGGCAGAATACGCTTCAGATTCCTGATTCCGTAATCAGAGGCAATCATGGAGTTGTCGCCGAGGTCTTCGCTTTGAGCGCGGGGATCCTGCGGATTAGACTCGGTCAGGAACCACAAACGACGGTTGCCATAAGCTTTATCCAGGTAAAGTTTATTCAGCAGTTTTTTGTCGTCCTCTGCACCTGATGTGCCATAAAATGGCTTGTAACCCCATTCAATAGCCCATTTGTCGTAATCACCCACCCTTGGGAACAGATCAGTAATTCCGTCCTCAGGCTGTGCCACGTAGTTAAATCGCGCATAGTCCATAATGGAGGAAGTATGACCATTTTGCTCCATGAATTTCTTGTCACGGAGTTTTTCAACCGGTGTGGCACTGCTGGCTCCGAAGTTGTGACGGAGGCCCAGTGTGTGGCCAACTTCATGTGCTGATACAAACCGGATCAATTTGCCCATCAGTTCCTCGTCGAGTTCATTCCTGCGCGCACGGGGGTCAACTGCAGCCGCCTGCACCGTGTACCACATTTTGAGCAGGCGCATGACATTATGGAACCATCCGATATGACTCTCAATAATCTCACCGGAGCGCGGGTCGCTCACATTGGGACCGTAGGCATTCTGGATATCGGATGCAAAATAACGGATAACAGAGAACCTGGCGTCCTCCAGACTCATGGTTGTGTCATTTTCCGGCCAGTCGCGGGCAATAATAGCATTTTTCCAGCCAGCCTGTTCGAAGGCAGGTTTCCAGTCCTCCACTCCCTGTTTCAGGTACTTGCGCCATTTCACGGGTGTCGCCGGATCAATATAGTAAACAATGGGTTTGGCCGGTTCTATCAGCTGACCCTGTTGCTGTTTTTTGGCATCAGCATCATTTTTAGGCTCCAGTCTCCAGCGCACAGCGATGGTTTCATCTTCGGCTTTCTGGGATTCATCTGTATAAACCGTGTATCCGGTAGCGAAGAAACCGACCCTCGGGTCGAACAGGCGCTTGCGCATCGGAACTTTCGGGAGCATGATGATGGACGTATTGATCTCAAAAGTTACTGCACCTGCCGCAATACCGCCGGGTAGTCCGGGCGGATCGGATGGGTCTCTCTTCAGCGAAGGCGGAGAAACATTGAAGGTCTTGACGCTCCTGATTTCCAGGTTAATGGGGTAGGCCCGGATACTGGAAATATAACTGCGATCTTTCTGTAGCTCAGTGAGTTTATACTGCTGCTTTGATCTTGGAGGAATAGAGAAAACCTGATTGGCCTCTTTGAAAAAATCAGTCACATCAATCACCACGGAGGTGTCTTTTCTGATTGATTTGATATCAAAAGCGGCTACGATCGGATCAACATTGGAATTCCTGACGGCCTTGTAAATAGGCTGCGAGGTATCTGCGCTGACATTCAGGTAATCAACTGCGCGAATAAAAACCTTGTCGGAAGGCCCACGCTCGAAGCGAATCACCTGTTCGTTGGCCTCTTCTCCTCCATAGCCGGCGCCGGTTGGCACCTTGGCCAATCGCGTGATAGCCATCATTTCACGGCCGAATACCGAGTCTGGTATTTCCATGAAATACTTGTCCTCAATTTTGTGAATCCACACCATACCCTTCGAACTGACGGCCTTGGCGGTAATCACATCGGTGTAAGGTTTGGGGCCCTTCTTTTTATCCTTGCCCGTGCTGTCGGCAGCCGCTGCTGCCGGTTTGGGATTCACCTTCGTACTGTCTGATTTTGCAGGATTGGTTTGTGCAGAAGCAACACTGGCTATCCAGATGGTTGCCAGCAACAAAACATACTGTTTGAGTAATTTTTTCGTCATGCCTGAAATATTTTGATTGCAAATAAAACAGCATTTCAGTGCTTTTGTGCAACAAACGGGCAATTCCTCGATAAATAACATTTAAACAGGTAAAATCAACAGGTTTATTCAACCAAACCCGCCTTATTGAGTTAACTATGTCCGATGAATACGCTGACAACAAACAGTATCACCATCACGGTGGAAAACCGCTATCTGCCCGGGCTCTCGGCGCCGAGACTGCATCGTTTCATTTTTGGTTACTATATCACCATATTGAACGGGAGTAATCAAACGGTACAACTCATGCGCAGACACTGGATTATTTCAGACGCCAACGGAGTGATTCGCGAAGTAGAGGGCGAAGGAGTAGTTGGAATGCAGCCTGTGTTGCGCCCCGGAGAATCGCACCAGTACGCCTCCTACTGCGATCTCAACACAGATATGGGGAAAATGAAGGGCCGCTACCAGATGCTCTCGCACGACGATGGCTCCTCTTTTTTTGTCCCGATACCCGAGTTCAGGTTATGTACTCCATTCAAACTCAACTGATACACAGCACTACTTCCAGCTGTAATCAGGCTGTATCGCTTTTGTCCACATCTCTGTACCCTGGGCATTATAGCACGTGATCGTAAGCGTACGTGCGCGGAATGGCCCGCTCATACTCAGCAGACAGAAATTATTTTCCGGAACAACTGTACCCGGTACCCGGTTATCGTTGGATGTTTTGGCCAATGCATCCCTGAAAGCTCCGGCAGTCAGCGAAGAAGATGTCAGGTCATATACCCTGTTTCCTGCCTTGTTCTGGTATGAACTCAGTTCCGTGAAATGGCGATCACCGGTCAGGAATACCACGCCCTTGATGCCCTCCTCCTCTATCCGGCGCAGCAGTTCCTCCCGTTCCTGCGGAAAATCGTAAAAGGCTGTCTCGCTGTGGTTGTCGGTAGAAAGCACCTGCCCGCCGATAGCCACGAACTTGAATTGCGCCCTGCTAGTTGAGAGAGAGCCTATCAGCCACTCCATCTGTTCGTGTCCGATTGCAGTACGTTCGCAGGTTTTGCAATTATTGGGCGTACGGAAATAACGGTTGTCGAGCAGAAAAAAGTCGGCGTCGTTCCAGGAGAACATGGTCGTGCAGCCTTTGTTACCATCCACGCCAAAGGTCGGATTCCCCCAGAACTGCCGGAAAGTCTGCCAGGCAGTCTCCTTGTTTATCCAGGTGGCATCGGAGTTATCAGGACCATAATCATGATCATCCCATATTGCATAATGCGCGGTGGATGCCAGTAATGGTTGCAGCTCCGGCAAAGAGCGTGTATGCGTATAACGATGTACCATACCGGTTTGAGTAAACCAGTCAGGCTCACGGTAATAGGTATTATCGCCAAGCCAGATCATAAAATCGGGCTTTTTTTCGTATATTTTGGTACATATCTGGTAATTGGAACCATAAGGCTTCGGACGGTCGTATTCTGCCTCATTGATAAAAAAACAGCTGCCGGCCACAAAGGAGAAAGGTGGCGGGTCTGTACGCCATTGCCATTGAGTCTGAGTTTTGAAGGTGGCCGGGTAGCTCAGTTCCACCTTCTTCCGGTTGATATAAACCTCATAGACGTAGCTTTTCCCCGGCTGCGTCTTGTTGGCCACGCACTTGGCCGTGAATGCGGGTTTCACAGCCTTCACAGCATCCGATTTGTACCTTGTTTCGGGCTTGTCCTGCTCCCAGTACTCAATGTAAACAGTAGCAAACCCTTTGGCTTGAACCCAGATCAGCACCTCGAACATATCTGAATAGCCAATCATAGGCCCACTCTGCAGTCCGGCAGTGCCGGGTGCAGCCATGTTTTCGGGATTCTTTTTTTTGTGATGCTGCGCATAAGCGCTGAAGGAGAATGAGAAAAGGACTATCAGGAGAAGAATCCGGCGCATAGGAAAAATATTTGCCGCTAAGGTATAGTATCCGGCTCAAGTTGTGGTGTTATATCAATATGAAATGACCAGCTACATGATTTCGTCATTTCTCTGTGTTGAAAGTATCCCGGGGGCACTACGAAACTGAGCCGGGCGTTATTTACTTTTGCAACCTGACCGCCATTCTGCGGGTTAAAACGGGCGCCGGGGAAAATACCTGATGAGGCCCACAGTACATCGGATGAGAAAAATACTATTCACAGTAACGGCAGCCGTATTGTCTTTCACGGCAAGTGCACAGATGGAACGCACCACCTACCAGACATTCGAGGTGGACTCGGCACGCGTTATCAATCTTGATATCATGGGAGAATATGAAATCAAGACCTGGGCAGGCAGTAATTTGTTAGTCGAAACAAATGTACAGATCTGGGATGCCAACAAGGAAATTCTGAATTTTCTGATCAGGGAGGGTCGCTATGACCTTGCTACCGACTCTACAGCCGATCCGCACCCGAGAGAAATACGGATATACACCAGATATACCGAAAGAAAACCGGTGAAGAAAAAAGACGGCGGCAAGTGTCTGGAAATAGCTGTCACCCGGATTTTCATTCCCGACACCTACGTCATATCAGAAGACAAAAAGCGCCTGACCAGGAAAAAACCATGATCAGGCGCCTTTAGTTCGGGTAATTATTATCAGTTGGAGCTGCCCCCGTACCGGAAAAAAAACGTGATGGTTCCGCAGGCTCTGTCCTGTTCAGATGCTGCAAATTTGTATCCTTTCGCAGCATTGACTGCCCTGGATGTCAGAACCGGATCAGTTGTGGTAGAACCATTCGACTGGCGCCTTGCCTCCACTACATTTCCATCGGAGTCAACACACACATATACAACAACATCCCCCTCTCCGGAGAGCTGTCCTTCCACTCTGCCCCTTTTCACTACCGACCTGTTTCCTATTCCACCGCCAATAGATGTACCTGAGCCGGTGCCTTGTCCGCCTCCTGTACCGCCACCCGAACCACTGTCTTTTCCGAATGGATTATTGCCGGTTCCGCCCGCTATACCGCCATTTCCGGGTTTTCCGCCCCCCCCTGCACCGGAGCCTGAGCCACTCTTGCCGAACGGGTTGGTCACCGGTTTTTTGGTATCGGGTGCGGGTGTCGGATTGGTATTGACGGGGTTGGTGGGTGTTGTAGTAGTTTTGGAGGGCTTTTTTGTCTCCGGTTTGGTGGCGCCGGTATTGGGTGCATCCGGATCATCGGATGTGAGAGTTGGATTGCTGTTTGGCACCGGTTTGTTGGCCGGTGTTGCATCGGGGGTAACAGGCGGAGGAGTAACAGCCGGTGTTGATGCGGGCGATTCCTCACCAACGGGAGCCGGAGCGTCGTTCATGCCGCTTTCAGGACTACCCTGAGCTGCATCAGTCCCGCCTCCACCGAAACTGATCGGTATCACGTCGGTAAACTCATCGGTATCTGATTTCGGGATGCGATATACAAACAGCAGAATCAGTAGCGCGGCATGGAAGAGCAGGCTCAGCAGCATGCTCTGGGTTCTTTTTTCCGATTGATTGGCAGATTCCATATTCATTAATTTAGGGGATCGCCGTGAGGTCACTGTACCTCCACCTTCTCTGGCGGATTTGTAGCCAGAATGGTTTTGACCTTCAGGCGATTGGCAATATCGAGAATGAATACCACATTATCTATAACTGCAGCCTTGTCAGCAGCCACAGTCAGCGTAACATTTTTGTCGTCACCGACAGTTTTTTTCCTGATCAGTGCCTTGATGGCATTTTCAAGTCCTTCTCTGGCAACAATATCCCGCTCCACATAAAAGGTACCATCGGCCTTCACCGATACAGAAAAGGCAGACGAGGCCATGGACTTGGAAGAGCTGGATGGCAACTGAAGATTGAGCGCGTTGGGCGTCACAAAATTGGATGTGAGCATGAAGAACATGAGCAACAGAAAGATCACGTCAATCATGGCGGCAAGGCTGAACTCTGGTTCAACCCGTTGGCGGCGTTTGAGTCCCATTGGTGAATGAGTGCTTTTTTGAATGAACGAAAAATCTCCGTCGCAATTAGCGGGAGGGTTCCTGCAGCAGGTCCATGAACTGCATGGCTGTATTCTCCATCTTGAAAATTACCTTGTCGAGGGTGGTAACCAATAGGTTGAATCCGGCCATGGCAATAATAGATACAAACAGTCCCGAAGCGGTAGCCGTGAGTGCGTGATAAATACCGCTTGACAGTGTTTTCGGGCTCACCACCTCGGCGGTGGTCATATCCTGGAAAGCAACGATCAGACCAATTACCGTTCCAAGCAGCCCAATCATAGGCGCAATACCGGAGATAGATGCCAGCGTTGAGAGATTCTTCTCCAGTTTGAGCAGTTCAAGGTTACCTACATTCTCGATAGCCTTGTTGATGTCATCAAGAGGTTTGCCGATACGGTCGAGACCTTTTTCCACCATGCGGGCCATAGGAGCGTCAACACTTTGGCACAGCGCCTTGGCCGCCTGCAGGTTGCCGCTTTCCACACTCATGCGAATACTGTTCATGAAGTTATGGTCAACCTGACCCGCCTTGGAGATGGTGAGGTAGCGCTCTACAATAATATAGACCGCCACTACAGAAAGGATCAGGAGGATGGTCAGTACAACCTGACCGGAAAAGGAACTGTTCATGATGATGTCAAGTATTGACTCATCTTTCTTTTCAGATGCAGAAGCCGCTGTTGTTGCCGAAGCCTGCAGCAGGTAAAATGCGTTGAGAAGGGCGCTGGATAACATAATAATGCAAATGCTGTTTTGATTGTTAAACGGAGTGTTACCCCTTTTTATGATGTAAGCGCCAAAAGTATGTTATTTTGCGCCTCTTTATATGATTTAATTAACATTTTTCCTCGCACACAGGGTGTAACTCTGAAAATCAACGATTTTTTCAGTCAACGATACACCCTGAACAAATTCTGACTGATGAATACTCTGGAAAAAAAACTGGAAGCCTTCGGGAGACTGCTTGAAATCATGGATGAGTTGAGGGAGCAATGCCCCTGGGACAAAAAGCAGACTTTCATCTCTCTCCGTAACCTGACCATCGAAGAAACCTACGAACTGGCAGATGCCTTACTGGAAAATGATCTGAAGGGTATCCGGGAAGAAATCGGTGATATCATGCTTCACATGGTTTTTTACGCTAAAATTGGCTCCGAAACCGGCGATTTCGATATCGCTGACGCACTGAATGGTATCTGCGACAAACTGGTCGCCCGACATCCGCATATCTATGGAGATGTCAGGGTGAGTGGCGAGGAGGAAGTGAAACGAAACTGGGAGCAGCTCAAACTGAAGGAAGGGAAAAAGTCGCTGCTGGAAGGCGTGCCAGCCAGTTTACCGGCAATGGTAAAGGCATACAGGATGCAGGAAAAAACCAAACAAGTGGGATTTGAGTGGGAAAATGCCGAACAGGTCTGGAGCAAGGTAGAGGAGGAAATAGGCGAACTGAGAGAAAATATAGCCGTGAATGCCCCAAAGGAAGATATTGAAGAGGAGTTCGGGGATGTGCTCTTCTCTTTGGTCAATTACGCTCGCTTTATCGGGGTTGACCCTGAAACTGCCCTCGAACGAGTGAATAAAAAATTCAAATCTCGCTTTGAATATATTGAAAAAAATGCCCCAAGACAGCTAGCCGAAATGACGCTCGCCGAGATGGATGTACTCTGGAATGAAGCCAAGAAGGCCGGCAGCCACTGATATTAAAACGGGGGCCAGGCGATTTCGCCTGGCCCCCGTGAATATTCAGAGCAAATCAGAATTAATAACCTGCGTCTTTGTTACCTTTAAAGCTGCCTTTGCCAGCCTCTTTGCCTTCAGGACGAGCCATTTCTGTCTCACCCTTGGCTACATGGAATTCAGCGCGGCGGTTTACGCTGTTGGAGGTGTTGGAGGAAACCAGTTTGGTACCCTCACCGGCCCAGTTCAGAATCAGCCTGTCGCGGCTTACACCATGCTGGGAAACCAGTGCTTCTATAGCTGCTTTCGCACGGTTGTAAGACAGTACGTTGTTGTAACCTTCGGAACCACGAGCGTCTGTATGTCCGACAACTACAACCTTGATATTTGGGTTGTTTTTCAGTACAGTAGCAACATAGTGCAGTTTCTCTGCTTCACTGCTGCGAACAGTGTAGCTGTTGTCAGCGTAGCTCACATTGGGAAGGAACCAGTCAGTTTTGGGCTCAGGGATCTTGATAGCTGCAATTTTGGCGTCAACGATACGGTTGACATCAGCTTCTGTGATAGCTTTAGGAACCTGTGCAACACCGTCTGCGTTCACAGCATAACCCGGAGGAGAGTATGGCTCCTTGTCTTTGTAGTCAGGAACCTTGTCGCCATCGCTGTCGAGCGTGACACCATTGGTATTCACACGCGCACCTGCAGGGCTGTTGGTCTCTTTGTCAATAGCATCAATGATACCATCACCATCAGTGTCGGTTGGGTCGTAAACCGGACGAGCTTCGAGGGCTGCAATAGCCTCACCGGTAGCGCCCAGCGGGTTTACCCAGTACAGTGGCTCAGACTTGTCTTTGCCGAGGTTGAAGTTCAGCGACAGGTGCGGCCAGCGAACCACGTCGCGGCCATTGTAGCTTGAACCTGAAGCGGTAACCGCCTCATCACCGTCGAGCAGATCGGCATCAGCACCCAGGGTGTTGATGAAGGAATACTCCAGACCGATGTTGAACTTCGGATTCACACGGTAAGCGATACCAAGACCGCTCTCGAAGAAAGCATTGGTACCATCAACAGAACCGTCTTTGGCTGTGGAAGGATCTGTAGCGAAAACAACGCTCTTCGCGTCAGTAGTGAACTTGGCGAAACCCAGACCGGCATAGACATTAACGCCGATTTTGCTGTTGGGCTTGCGGAACAGAAGATTGTTGAGCGTAACCACAGCCTGACCGCTACCGGAAATCCAGCTGGTCTCGGAGGAGCTCAGGTCCGGACGCACGTCTTCGTTCTTCATGGAAGCGTAAAGTGCGCTTGCACGGAAAGAGAAAGCATGTCCGAATGCCTTGCGTACGTGCAGACCGGCGCCGATGCCGGGGAATTTGGCATCAATCTCTCCGGAGGAGATAGTCGGCGTGCCAAGGTCAACGCCCAGTTCCCACTGATCAGCAGCAGGAGAGAGGGAGCGGTAGCCAGCAGCGCTCTGAGCCTGAAGACCCACGTATGCAAAGGTGAAAAGAAGTGCAAGTGTTAAACTGCGAACCATCATAAGGTTGATTCTTTAATTGATGAATGTAATCATGTTTATCTGCAAACGAGCAGGCCTGGGGGCGCATTGTGTGCCGTTTGACAGTTGTTGAAAGGTTGATTTTCTGAATTATCGCGCAATATTCGGCATAAATATTTATATGCCGAGCTTTTTCAGGGCCAAAAGTAAGGCAGATGATGATATTTTTCGGGGTTCCGGGTTAATTTTTATCACCTCCTCCAGTGCATGCCTGATTGTAGCCGATGTATCGCCAAAGATAGCCCTGTCGGTCATGGCTGTATCGGGCTGCATAAGATAGGCAAATACCCGTGCCATACCGCAGTTGGCAATGAAATCGGGTATCAGTGCAGTCTGTGAATCGGCATAGCTGGCAGTTGGGCCAAAGAAAACCTCGTCATCTACAAATGGCACGTTGGCTCCGCAGGCAATTACCTCGACACCGCCAGCCAGCAACTGGTCGGCCTGATCGCGGGTGATGAGCTTCGAAGCTGCTCCCGGTATGAATATGTCGGCCCCGAGGCCCCATATCCGGGCGTTGGCCTCCTCAAATGGTATCATCCCGGCTGCCGACAGTTTATTTCCACTTTTGGTATTAAAAAGGTTTTCAACCTCCTCTGCAGAAAGCCCTTCCGGTACTATTATGCCCCCATCCCGATCAATGATACCCACCACTTTCACTCCCGTTTTCGCCAGGTAGGAGGCTGCTGCCGATGCCACATTGCCCCATCCCTGAATAATGGCTGTTTTACCTGAAGGTGTAGTCCGGTGATATAAATCGTAATAGTGCCTCACAGACTCGGCAACGCCGTAACCGGTAATCAGGTCGGCCACCGCATAACGCACATCCGTTTTTCCCGGCAGATAGTCGGCATCCTCCACAATTTTGGTACACCCGTAGCGCAACTGCCCCAGAAGATTAATCTGCTGGCCCTCGGTTGCCTTCAGATGCCCCCGCACAATGCCTTCCTGCGGATGCCAGAGACCCAGATCCTCGGTAATCGGAACTACATCCTTGATTTCATCCACGTTCAGATCGCCGCCCGTGCCGTAGTAATGCTTCAGAATGGGCAGGGCAGCCTTGTACCACTTTTCGAGTACTTTATGCCTGTCGGGATGATTGGGATCGAAGTTGATACCGCTTTTGGCGCCACCAATCGGCGGGCCACAAACGCTGAATTTGACTTCCATGACCTTCGCCAGAGAAATGACCTCACTTCTGGTCAGACCCTTTCTCATACGGGTACCACCTCCGGCAGCACCGTTTCTCAGCGAATTGATAACAATCCAGCCTTCGGCGCCGGTCTCCTCGTCGTGCCATTCAAACACGATTTCGGGCTTTTTCTCCTTGTACTTGCTCAGGAGTGATTCCATGAATTTGAATAATTGGTTAAGGCTTCATTTTTCGGAGCGCAAAGGTAGCTAACAACACGCTCTGAATTATAGTATTCGCGCTGTCAGTGGGTGACATTTATCCGATGCCTGTCGTTTTTGAAGATATATTCTGCGATCCCGTTGTTACTTTTGCGAGATGAAATCTGTTTCTCTTTCATTCCTGCTGCCACTGCTGGCCTCCCTGTCCACGCTTTTGTCTGCCCAGGGAACGCTGCTATCTCCGGAAGAGGCTGTCCGGATTGCCCTTGAGAATAATTACGACATCCGGATTGCACAGGGTGACGCTGATATCGCTCATCTGAATAACACCAAAGGCAATGCAGGGATGCTCCCCAATATAAATCTGGTGGTGAACGAAAATTTCACACTCAGCGCCTTCCAGCAAAAACTGGCAAACGGAAACGAGTTTGTTTCCTCCGGGGCACCTTTCAACGCAGCTAACGCAGGTGTTCAGCTCGCCTGGACAGTCTTCGATGGCCGCCGTATGTTCATCGCCAAAAACCGCCTTGAACAAACCGATGCCCTCGGCCAGCTTAATCTGCAAAACAGCGTACAGACTACCGCAGCCAATGTGCTGGTAGCATATTATGATATCGTACGGAGCAAAATGCAGGAAAGGGCACTGCAGGAAGTCATCACGCTGAACGAAGAACGACTCCGCATCGCTGAAGCCCGGCTCACCGCCGGTTTCGCTGCCCAAACGGATGCTCTGCAGGCACGTATTGACCTCAACCAGCGAAAAGCCGACTTGCTGCTCCAGAAAAATATCACCGCTACTGCCAAACGAAACATCAACAGGTTGCTCAACAGAGCCACTGATACCGCATTCGATACAGAGTCTTCCATAACAAGCTCGTTTGCGCCCGATTTCAACTCCACACGCGACAAGGTGCTGGCCCGGAACCCCACCATCCTGTCTTTTCAAAAAAGCGCTGAAATCGCTGCTATTCTCGTTGAAGAAAACAGAACGCTCAACAAGCCCCGCATCACAGGAAATGCCCAGCTCAGCGCTCAGCGCACCGACAATGGAGCCGGGTTTCTGCTCAATAACACACAGGCCGGGTTTACTGTTGGCGCCGGACTGATCCTGCCACTGTATACAGGAGGAAATGTGCAGCGTCAGGTGGAAACAGCCCGCGTAAGCGCCATGCAGGCGCAAATGCGCACTGACAACCAACGTACCATCGTAGAAACCGAACTCGCCAACCAGTTCGCTGCGCTCGACACACAAAAACAACTGCTCGCTCTCGAAGAGGAAAATCTGAAAGCTGCCCGCGAAAATCTGTCGGTCAGTACCGAAAGATTCAGGGTGGGAACCACAAACGGGCTGGAACCACAAACCGCTCAAAACACACTGGAACAATCGCTGGCACGCAGAGATATGGTACTGTACAACCTGAAAATCGCAGAACTCCGCATTCAACTGCTCTCGGGGGAACTTCAGTAACGTTCCTGTGTTAACATATCCGCCCCCCGGCGAAAACCTATATGCAATTTAACCTGCTACATACCGACCCCGGCTCCCGCGCCCGCGCCGGACTCATTTCTACCGGACACGGAGAAATTGAAACCCCCATTTTCATGCCCGTCGGTACCGCCGCCACGGTCAAAGCGGTGCACCAGCACGAACTGCGCGACGATATCGGCGCACAGATATGCCTCGGGAATACTTACCACCTGTATCTCCGACCCGGCCTCGAAGTGCTCCGGGAAGCCGGTGGCATACACGGCTTCAACGGATGGAAGGGGCCGGTACTCACCGACAGCGGCGGTTTTCAGGTGTACTCGCTGGCACACCGCCGGAAAATCAGAGAAGAAGGTGTCACGTTCCAGAGTCATATTGACGGCTCCAGGCATACCTTCACGCCCGAAAATGTTATAGATATTCAGCGTACCATCGGCGCCGATATTATTATGGCGTTCGATGAATGTACTCCCTATCCGTGCGACTACAAATACGCAGAAAAATCACTCGGACTTACGCACCGGTGGCTCGCCAGATGCATCGAGCGATTCGATAACACTGAACCAATGTATGGCTATTCGCAAACGCTGTTCCCTATCGTTCAGGGCAGCACCTACCCCGACCTGCGCAGAAAATCAGCCGAGGTAATCGCCTCGTTCGGAAGGGAAGGCAATGCCATAGGAGGCCTGTCGGTGGGTGAACCTGCTGAAGATATGTACGCCATGACGGAAATCGTGACGGAAATTCTTCCCAAAGACAAGCCACGTTATCTGATGGGAGTTGGCACTCCCGAGAATATCCTGGAAAGTATCGCCCGCGGTATTGATATGTTCGACTGCGTGATGCCCACGCGCAACGCGCGACACGGCCTGATTTATACCAGCGAAGGAATTATCAATATCAAAAACCAGCGCTGGCAACGCGATTTTTCTGCCATTGACCCGAATAGCCCGGCCCCTACAAGCAGGATACACTCCAGAGCATACCTGCGTCATCTGTTCATCAACGAGGAAATTCTGGGAATGCAACTCGCTACGCTCCAGAACCTGTCTTTTTACCTTTGGCTGGTAAAAGAAGCCAGGAAGCGTATCCTCGATGGCTCTTTCACAGTCTGGAAAGAAGATATGGTCAAAAAGGTAAGGCAACGCCTCTGATTCAAGTGCGCAGTTTGCCCGTACAACAGGTCATTATATATTTGTGGCAGCAACCGGAAGCAAACCCGGTGCCAGTCAATTAACAAGCCATGCACAACCTTCCGAATTTACTCGGCCTTCTGCAGGACTACCAGACGCGCAACCCGTTCCCGGATTCGCCTGCAGAACTGTACGAACCCTGCAGTTATATCCTGACGCTTGGCGGCAAACGTATCAGACCGGCCCTGCTGCTGATGGGCTACGAACTGTTCCGCGATGATGTGGAAAAGGCTTTGCCCGCCGCCTGGGCAGTCGAGCTGTTTCATAATTTCAGCCTGATACACGACGATATCATGGATGCTGCACCGCTTCGACGGGGTAAGCCCACCGTCCATACCCGCTGGAATACGGTAACAGGAATTCTGAGCGGCGATGTCATGCTTATTTTCGCCTATCGCTCTCTGGCGCAATCCGGCGATCCAGATGTAGTAGCCCGCCTGCTCCACTCTTTTAACAGGGTGGCCACCGAAGTGTGTGAGGGCCAGCAGCTGGACGTAAACTTCGAAACACGGGCCGATGTCAGTATCCCCGAATATATCCGTATGATCGAACTGAAAACTTCTGTACTGCTCGGCGGCGCCCTCGAAATGGGCGGCCTGTGCGCCCGCGCAAACGAGGCCGACGTACAGCACCTCTACCAGTTCGGCCGGAATGCCGGTATTGCCTTTCAGATTCAGGATGACCTGCTCGACACCTACGGCGACCCCGAAAAGTTCGGCAAACAGGTGGGTGGCGATATTCTCCAGAACAAAAAAACCCTGCTCGTACTCAAAACCCTCGAAGTCGGCAGCAAACACGATCAGGAAGAACTGCTCGCATGGATGAACTCCGGACAGAACGATGCCGACAAAAAAATAGCTGCGGTAAAGGATATCTACAACCGAAACGGTATTCCGGCGCTGATCGA
>JBDLWO010000170.1:0-15486 GCA_039804245.1 Bacteroidota bacterium | reverse complement strand
GATCTTGAAACTGGAGGTAAAAACACCCAGTGAGGCCGGAGGCATATTGTTGCCCCTCGTGCCCGTTTCTTCCGGATTGACAATATTGGAAATGATGCGTTCAATGGAGGTACGCCCCCCTCTGCTCATACCGCTGTAAACCGGACACAAATCAACAGGTTCATCGGTAACAATCAGTTTGACGGTTTCCATACCGTAAGGCTGCGTACACTTGAAGTACAAACTGTTCCGCGGCAAAATGAATTCCTGCCCGAGGCTGAGATGGAAGTCTGCCGCTTGTTCACCTGTTTCACAATAGGGACTGAGGATGGTGATTTTGTTGTTCGGATCAATGTCCACCAGGGAGAAAAAGCCCTGCTTTTTCCCCGGGTTCTTTACCCTGATGATGAAAGGCGCACCCTCGGTTATCTCTATTCCACCTGACGGATTTATCGGTTTCAGTAGCCTGGCCACCTTTCCGTCTTTGGTGGTGTCAACCGGAACTATCTCCAGCGTGAAAAAAAACTCTGATTCATCCGAAAAATTCAGTTTGCGCAGATAGACGCCCTGTGCATAGCGCAACAGTGAGCCCGTCACTTTTATTTCCAGTCCGGGTTCTCTGGTGGAAAATCGTCCAAGTGAAGTGCCGCTGGAGTTGTCCAGAAACAGGGAGTCTCCCCGGATGTTCTGATACAGGCTGCAGTCATACTCCTTCCCGAATCCGAATATTTTCTTTTTCAACATCTCTTCTGTCAGTTTGCGTCGAAGCGAGGTGTCGCTGATATTCAGACTGACGTTCAGGTGCATGTCGCCGGGCGCCAGTTCGAGTGCATAAGCCCAGGTTCCTTTCAGCGCCGAAAAGGGTTTGTCGGCAGCAACGATGCATTGGGATGGGTCAATACTGTTGACAAAGCCGGTTGCCACCGGTTTCGCGTTCCGGTAATCGCGGGTTTCGGCAGGGAAAAAACCTATCCGGGAGTCCTGTGTGAGTCCATGTAGCCAGCCGCCGCTTAACATGAGTTGTCCATCGGACTCCGTTACGGTGTAATGCGGCTCCAGCGCAACGAAGGTGCCTGCCAGCACCAGTCGGTCGAGGTACCCTTCCGCGCGCGGATTTTGCTGCGGCGAACTGATGGCCATTTCATTTCTGATGACTCCAAACACTCCGCTCCAGGTACTTACCGGCGAAATTTTTCGGAATGACTTGACAAACGCCGCAGTAAGCGGCCCCATTTGTCCCGACGGAGTACTGATTTCCCAGTTCAACTCTCTCGCATCGGCAGCAAAAAATGCCACATAAGGCGCCAGTATCTCCTTTTGCTCCTGCTCGGACATGGAAAGGTCGCTCACTCCGGAAGTTTTTTCATGCGTACTGATCCAGTTGTCCGGAGCCATGAGGATGTCGGTACCTCTTGCTGCTCCAAGTCCTCGCGTGCCCGTACCACTGTGACACGAATCGAGCAGTACAATCAGCTGACCCTTCGAGCCCAGTTTCTTCCTGATCTCCAGGAAGTATCGGCCCAACTCCTCATCAGACAGGTGGTTTTGACCCTTGTACCCCGTTGCATTGTATTTTTTAAGAGCATCGTAGGGAACAATACTCTCATCATATCCGTCAATTTCATCGCCACTTTCGTCCCACATCTGCTGGCCATGACCCGAAAAATGAAAATAAACCAGATCGCCGGAGGCGGACGATGTCTGCAGCTTTTGCAGCGCCCGGATGATACCCTCCCGGGTGGCATCTGAGTCTTCCAGTACCACTATATCGGCTGCTGCGAATCCCTGTAACAGCAGGGCCTCCTTCACTGCTACCACGTCGTTGTGTGAATTAAGGTTATTCCAGCCGCCTCCCGGCATATAAGTGCTCACCCCCACCACAAGGGCATGCTTGCGCGCAAGTATCGCTAAAGGCGTGCAGGCGCACACAAGGAGGAAAAATATAACTGTAGCTTTCTTCATGACCGCTTTGATTAACTGTCCGCCTGACTATCAGGCGTCAAATGAGCGGAAAATGTACTATAATAGCTGTGAATAAAAATCGTCTGTTTATTGGTTGGCACTTCTGACTGTGTGGTTGGCCACCAAAATTATTATCCGGATTTTGAGGTATCCGTTTACAATGACTTCCCGACTGTATTTCACCGGGCCTTCAACTCGTCGGGCAGGCGTCCCAGATCGGGAAAAAACCAGTAGTATATGTCCGATTCAGGCCTGAGCACCACCCACACGGTCATGAATAATATCTTCAGATCGGTAGCAACCGACATGCGCTGCTGATACCACGACTCTACCCTGCCCTTGTATGGTACTATGTGTTCATTGTAAAACTGCCGGGGATCGCGCCCCGGTACCGAAAGGAGTGCTTCTTCGTCGCGAAATATGATACTGCCTATACCCGTGATGCCCGGTTTCACACGACTGATGATTTCCTGAAACTCCTGACTGTAGGCGCTGAAATCGGTCCAGGTTTGAGGCCGGGGGCCCACAAGGGTCATCTCGCCGGTGAGCAGATTGATCAGCTGGGGCAATTCATTTATTTTACTCCGTCGGAGGTGTCTGCCCAGGGGTGTTACCCGGGGGTCGTTGCGCAGGGTGAGGCAACCGGAGCCCATGTTCGGACTGTCCCTGAGCATGGTGGCAAATTTCCAGATACGGAACCGGCGCTTGCGGTAACCGATGCGCTCCTGCCGGTAAAATACCTCTCCCTCGCCGGTGAACCGCAAAGCCGTTATCAGCGGTAACAAAAGCGGTACAAACAGGATCAGCAAGAGCAGTGCAACCGCTATATCGGCGCCCCGCTTGAGACAAGGGTAAACCGACATATCAGGAGATATATTGCAGCAGTTTTTCACATACTGACCGTACGCTGTCGGGCGTGAGTCCGTTGTACAGCGGGAGGGTTATTTCATTCAGGTACAACCGCAGGGTATTCGGGTAATCCTCCACCCTGAAGCCCAGATTCCTGAACAGGGTCATCATGGGCAGCGGAATGTAGTGTACGTTCAGACCTATGCCCGCGCGGGCCATATCAGATATAATTTCATCGCGCCCGTGCTCGGTCATACCGTCAATCCGGAGCAGAAAAAGGTGGGCCGATGAGGCTGTTTCCGATTCGTTTTGCAAAAGGGGCAACAGCATCCGGTCACTTGTGCCGAGTATCTCCCGGTACAGACGGAACAAGTCAAATCTTTCCGGCAACAACTGCCGGTCGTATTTCCTGATCTGGGCGAGTCCGACCGCTGCGCTCAAGTCAGGCATGTTCACTTTCAATCCCTGTTCAACGATGTCGTAGCGCCAGTCGCCCGGGATGTTTTTTTCAAAAGTACTTTTCGTTTGTCCATTCAGTGAATAAAGTTTCAAAAAACGATACTCTTCCTGCGGATCAAGTACCGGCGGAAGTTGCAGGCAGACTGCCCCACCCTCTCCGGTCGTGATATTTTTCACGGAATGAAACGAGAGTACCGAAATATCAGCGCAGGTTCCGGATTTCCGGCCCTTGTAAACAGCACCGATTGAATGGGCGGCATCAGCCAGTATCAGCGGGCGACCGAGTTTCTCCTGTACCTGTGTGGCTGGTCTGAACCGGGCACGCACGGATTCATCCTCCAGTATTGCACTGATACGGTCGTAATCGGCGGGCCAGCCACCCAGGTCAACGGGGATAATTGCTTTGGTACGAGGGGTGATCGCCTTTTCCAGCAACGCCGGGTTGAGCGTGAAGTCATCGAGCACATCTACCATCACCACGGTGGCGCCGATATTCAGCGCACAAAGAGCCGTTGCTGCATAGGTGTAGGCGGGAATAATCACTTCGTCGCCCGGACCAACGCCGAACCATTTCAGGGCGAGCATGGCACCCGAAGTCCAGGAGTTCACGCACACGACCGCCTGTGCACCTGTATATGTGCGGACTTCTGCCTCCAGTGCCTGCACCTTGGGGCCCGAAGTAAGCCAGCCTGTATTAACGAGGCTGTCGATTACTTCAGCGACTACATCCTCATCAATGAGCGGCTGAGAAAACGGGATTTTAATCATCAGCAAAGATTAAATGATCATGCCGGCGCCGGCAGTCTCGTTGGTGGCTTCATCAATCAGGATCAGGCTGCCGGTTGTCCTGTTTTTCCGGTAACTGTCGAGAAAAAGCGGTCTGGTTGTGCGCAGGAGCACGCGCGCGATATCGTTCATTCCGATATGCAGATCCTGCTGGTTCCTGCTCAGGGTGTTGATATCCAGTTTGTACCTTATTTCCTTCACGATACAGCGCACCTCGCTGCTGGTATGTTTCAGAATATATTTTCCGTTGGGCTGCAGCGGACGGTCGCTGAACCAGCAGACCATAACCTCCACATCCTGGGTAATTTCCGGCTTGTTGTGCTCTCTGACGATCATATCCCCTCTGCCGAGGTCAAAATCATCTTCCAGCAACATCGTCACCGACGCAGGTGGCATTGCTTCCTCCAGTTCACCATCATACGTATCTATCCGTCGGATTCGTGTGGTGAATCCGGAGGGCAGCAGCAGCACTTCATCTCCTTTTCTGAAAATACCCGAGGCCACCCTGCCAGCATAACCGCGGTAGTCATGGTGAGCATCGGTGAGCGGACGGATGACATACTGCACCGGGAAACGGGGATCAATCAGGTTTTCATCGCTGCCAATGTGCACATTTTCGAGGTAATAGAGCAGGGTTGTTCCCTGATACCAGGGCATTTTGTCAGACCGCCTCACGATATTGTCGCCTTTCAGGGCAGAAATGGGGATGAAATGCACATCCCTGACATCCAGTTTTGTGGCAAACAGCTCCAGCTCCTGCCGGATTTGCTGGTAAGCTTCCTCTGCATATCCCACCAGATCCATTTTATTGATACAGACCACGAGGTGTGGAATTTGCAAAAGCGAAGCGATGAACGCGTGGCGGCGGGTCTGTTCCTGCACACCCCTGCGCGCGTCCACGAGGATGAGGGCCGCGTTGGCTGTGGAGGCACCCGTTACCATGTTACGGGTATATTGAATGTGTCCGGGGGTATCGGCGATGATAAATTTGCGGTTGGGTGTGGAGAAGTAGCGATAGGCTACGTCTATCGTAATACCCTGCTCCCGCTCCGATTTGAGTCCGTCTGTGAGCAGTGCCAGATTCATTTCTCCATCACCGGAGCGTTCACTGGCTTTTTTCACCGCATCGAGCTGATCTTCAAAGATGGCTTTCGACTCGTACAGGAGCCTCCCGATGAGCGTACTTTTACCGTCGTCCACGCTGCCTGCAGTGGTGAACCGCAGCAGTTCTGTTCTTTTGATTTCCATACTCAGAAGTACCCCTGTTTTTTACGGTCCTCCATAGCGGTTTCCGAGCGTTTGTCATCTGAGCGTGTTCCGCGTTCTGTTACGCGCAGGGCAGCCGTTTCCCTGACGATTTCGGAGGCGCTGGAGGCGTGGGAGCGAACGGCTCCGGTACAGGTCATGTCGCCTATGGTTCTGAATCGCACAGTTTCCGTTACCGGAATCTCGTGTGCACGGCGCGGGATATACTCGCAATCGGCCAGCAGCATGCCGTCGCGCTCAAAAACAGCGCGTTCGTGAGCAAAGTAAAGAGAGGGAAGTGGCACATTTTCGGCTGCCAGATACTCCCACACATCGAGTTCGGTCCAGTTACTGATGGGAAACACTCGGAAATGTTCCCCCTGCCGCTTGTGGCCGTTGAACAGATTCCAGAGCTCCGGCCGCTGGTTTTTGGGGTCCCACTGGCCAAATTCATCGCGGTGAGAGAAGAAGCGTTCCTTGGCACGGGCCTTCTCCTCATCACGCCGGGCGCCGCCGACAGCCGCATCGAAACGGTGCTTTTCGATCGTATCGAGCAAAACAGCGGTCTGTATCAGGTTGCGACTGGCATTGTATCCGTTCTCTTCCACGACCGTACCCTTGTCAATAGCCTCCTGTACCGATCCGACCACCAGTTTCACGCCAAGTTCGTTCATCCACCAGTCGCGAAACTCCATGGTTTCCGGGAAGTTGTGCCCTGTGTCAATGTGAACGAAAGCAAACGGAATACGCGCCGGGTAAAATGCCTTTCGGGCGAGCCAGGACACCAGGATGGAGTCCTTGCCTCCGGAAAACAGGAGAGCCGGGTTGCTGAACTGCGCTGCAACCTCTCTCAGTATGAATATGGACTCTGATTCGAGCAGTCTGATCATGATATCGCTTCCAGTATTCTGTTGACGGCTTCTTCAACCGATAAAAGATGGGTGTTGATGACGATATCAGGATTAACCGGCGGTTCATATTCATCATCAACGCCGGTGAAATGAGGGATAAGCCCCGCTCGTGCCTTTCGGTAAAGTCCCTTTGGATCGCGCGCTTCGCATACATCTGACGGAGCATCAATGAAAACCTCTGTAAAATCCTCGCTGCCGATTATGTCCCTCGCCAGTTCGCGCATGTTGGCTTTGGGACTGATGAAGCAGTTTATACAGATGATACCGCTGTTGAGGTAAAGTTTTGAAATTTCTGCCACGCGGCGAATGTTTTCCATCCGGTCGGCCTCCGAAAAGCCAAGATCGCTGTTGATACCGCTCCGGATATTATCGCCGTCGAGAACCTGGGCGAAACGGCCTTTTTCAAACAGCTTTCTTTCGAGCGCAACAGCAATGGTTGATTTTCCTGATCCCGACAATCCGGTAAACCAGAATACCCGGGCTCGTTGCCCGAGCGCCCGCTCTCGTTCTGCGCGGGAGAGCATGGAGTGAAAAACCGGATGTATATGATTCATTTCGATGCTATTCACACAAAAAGGAAATCAGAGCGGCACATTGCCGTGCTTCCGTCTGGGCCTGAGCACATCCTTGTTTTCCAGCATGGCGTAGGCTTTGATCAGTTTTCTTCTGGTTTCTTTCGGGTGAATCACCTCATCAATGAATCCGCGGGAGGCTGCGCGGTATGGATTGGCGAAGGTATCCGCATATTCGCGTTCTTTTTCCAGCAATTTGGCCGCCGGATCAGGACTCGATTCGATTTCCCTTTTGAAGATAATTTCGGAAGCGCCCTTTGCTCCCATCACGGCAATTTCGGCAGTTGGCCACGCGAAATTCATGTCAGCACCAATGTGTTTGGAGTTCATCACATCATAGGCACCCCCATAAGCCTTCCGGGTAATAACGGTGATACGCGGCACGGTGGCCTCGGAGAAAGCATATAGCAGCTTGGCGCCGTTGGTAATGATTCCGTTCCACTCCTGGTCGGTGCCGGGCAGGAAGCCGGGTACATCTTCAAGTACCAGCAGCGGGATGTTGAAGCAGTCGCAGAAACGCACAAATCGGGCGGCCTTTTTGGAGGCGTTCACATCCAGTACGCCAGCCAGACAAACAGGCTGGTTGGCCACGATTCCGATACTCCTTCCGGCCAGGCGGGCAAATCCGACCACAATATTATCGGCATAAGCCTCCTGTATTTCAAAGAAGGAGTCTGTATCTACAATACCCTGTATGACCTCCTTCATGTCGTATGGCTGACTGGCGTTTTCAGGGATGATGGCGGTGAGCTCCTCGCGATATTCCTCCTCCAGTTCGAATGGCTGTGACGGTGCCTTTTCTGAACAGTTTTGAGGCATATAGGACAATAACTTCTTCAACTTGGCGATACAGTCAATATCGTTATGAGCAGTCAGGTGTGTCACCCCGGATTTGGAGGCATGTGTGGAAGCACCACCGAGCTCCTCTGAACTGACTTCCTCATTGGTAACAGTTTTCACCACATTGGGGCCTGTGACAAACATATATGAACTGTTCTCCACCATCAGGATGAAGTCTGTGATGGCGGGACTATACACTGCGCCACCCGCACAGGGACCCATGATGGCTGAAATCTGGGGGATCACCCCACTGGCCTGCACATTGCGGTAGAAAATATCGGCATAACCACCCAGCGAGTTCACGCCTTCCTGTATGCGCGCGCCCCCGGAATCGTTCAGTCCGATCAGTGGCGCGCCGTTTTTCACGGCCAGATCCATGATTTTACATATTTTCTCGGCGTGGGTTTCGGAAAGAGAACCGCCAAACACCGTGAAGTCCTGGGCAAATACATACACCAGTCTGCCGCTGACAGTGCCATATCCGGTTACTACCCCGTCGCCGGGATATTGCTGGTCAGCCATACCGAAATCGGTACAGCGATGCGTTACCAGCGCTCCGATTTCCTCAAAACTGTCGGGATCCAGCAGGAAATGGATCCTTTCCCGGGCGGTCAGTTTGCCTTTTTTGTGTTGGGCATCAATACGGGCAGAGCCACCGCCCAGCCGGGCTTCAGCCAGTTTGTTATCCAGAATATCCAGCTTTTTGTCCATTCGAGTATCCTTGGTTATACGGAACGGTGGCAAATGTAAAATAAGTTATCGAAACGGGATTACTTGTTCAGACATCGGGCAGGATATTTACAGGAAGTCAGTCAGCACCAAACACTTTTCATAACTTTGCGCCCAGACTGTACTCACAGCCCATTCGGAACCATTCAATCAGTCCTGACGAGGCTTTTACCGACCGGTTATTCGCCGATGAAGAAAAAAATCGAGATTCTGGCACCTGCCAAAAACCTGTATCAGGGTATGGCAGCCATCAATGCAGGCGCCGACGCCGTTTATATTGGCGCTCCCATGTTTGGCGCCCGCACCAACGCGACCAATTCCGTGGAAGATATCGCCGAGTTGGCAAGATATGCCCACTTGTTCAAAGCGAAGGTGCTGGTTACGGTCAATACTATTCTGTACGACAACGAACTGGAGCCATGCCGAAAACTGATATGGGAACTGTATGAGGCGGGCGTGGATGCCATCATCATTCAGGATATGGCCATACTGGAAATGGATTTGCCCCCCATCGCGCTGCATGCCAGTACCCAGGCCAACAACCGTGACGCTGCGCACGTGAAGTTTCTGGCTGATGCCGGTATCAGGCGGGTGGTGCTTGCCCGCGAGCTGAACCTCGACCAGATCAGGGAGATTCATCAGGCCAGCGATGTCGAGCTGGAATTTTTTGTTACAGGGGCACTCTGTGTTTCTTTCAGCGGAAACTGCTACATGAGTGTGGCCAACGGCGAACGCTCTGCCAACCGCGGCTCCTGCGCCCAGAACTGCAGGCTGCCATACCGACTGATAGACGGAAAAGGTGAAACCCTCATTGAAAACAGTCACCTGTTATCTATCAAAGATCTCGATCTCAGTGATGAACTGCCCAACCTGATCGAAGCCGGTATCTCTTCTTTCAAAATAGAGGGCAGGCTGAAAGATGTGGTGTACGTGAAAAACAACACATCGTACCTCCGCCAGCGACTCGACACTTTCCTGGATGCACACCGGGATGAATATGAAAAAGCATCTTCGGGTCGTACGTTTTATCAGTTTGAACCACAGCTCGACCGTTCTTTCAACAGGGGCTACACCGACTATTTTGTCAATCAGCGCAAGGAAAAAATCGGCTCATGGGAAAGCCCGAAATCGCAGGGACAGTATATTGGCAAGTTGCAGGAAATCAGGGCCAATGGCTATCTGATAGAGAATTATGAAGTCCTGAACAACGGCGACGGACTGTATTTCATCAACGAGCTCGGCGTGGCCGACGGTGCACTGGTAAATCTCATTTATAACGACCTGGTTATTCCCAATGAACTGAAAACATTGCCCGTCGGGACAGAAATCTACCGGAATTACGATGCCGAGTTCAACAGGATGATCGAGCATGAAAACAGCGCAGTCAGAAAAATAGGCGTGAAAATGCTGCTTTCCGAAACTGAAAGCGGATTCAGGCTGGATGTAACGGATGAGGACGGCCATTCAGCGTATACCGAAATGGAAGCGCCCAAAGAAGCCGCCAAAAATACCGCGGAACTGACAGAAAACATCAAACGCAATCTGGCCAAAACCGGCAATACGCCATTCTCGGCCGACCAGATAGAGGTGGCATTTTCTCAGGACTGGTTCCTACCCAATTCCAGGGTCAATGAAATCCGGCGCGCAGCCCTGGAGCTGCTGATGGATACCAGAGTCAGGGAGTACCGGCGGGAAGAAATCCCGTTGAAGAAAACCGGACACCCCTATCCGGTGGAAAAACTGGATTACACCTATAATGTGTCCAACAAGATGGCCCGGGCATTCTACAGGCGCCACGGGGTCACAGAAATCGAAAAGGCCTTTGAGCTGCAGTGGGATCCCGGAAAATCGCGTGTGATGGTTACCAAATACTGCGTCAAGTACGAACTGGGTAAATGTCCGCGTTACCAGCGCAGCACCATGGGCGAAAAACTGGCCGAGCCACTCACGCTCAAGCACGGGGAAGTTGAATACAAACTCAAGTTCAACTGCAAGCCCTGCGAGATGGAAATATGGGAGAAAGACGCAGAATTTGAAATTGAAGAGGATTAGTCTGTGCATAATTGCTCATAAAAAACGGACTGTCAATATATCTTAAAAAATCCCGTATTTTTGGGGGGCGCCCGACGTTATTCCAAATGCCGGGCGCGGGAAATTCTCACAATATGACCACCTCAATGGAAAAATGGAATGATCTTACTCCCGAAGAGGAGTATGTTATCGCCCAAAAGGGCACTGAACGCGCCTTTACCGGCGAATACTGGAATCACAAGGGTAAGGGTACCTATATATGCCGGCGCTGCAACGCGCCGCTGTACAAATCATCCGACAAGTTTGACAGCGGATGCGGCTGGCCCTCTTTCGATGATGAGGTGCCGGGGTCTGTCAGGCGGGAAACCGATATTTCATACGGTATGAAGCGAACAGAAATAATTTGCGCCTCATGTGGAGGCCACCTCGGACACGTATTCGAGGGCGAGCGCTTTACCGCCAAAAATACGCGGCACTGCGTGAACTCTCTATCCATTCGTTTTGTGCCGGAAGAGAACTGAGCCACCCTGCCCGGAATGAGTGTAATCTTCCTTAGAGCTTATTTCAGCCCATGACCATCCTTCACTTTTCAGATACCCACCTCGGTTTTCAGGCCTTTGATATCGTCAATGATGAAGGTGTGAATGCCCGTGAGCAGGATGTATATTTCGCCTTTGAGCGGGTTATTCACGAGATTCTGACTAAAAAGCCGGATCTGGTGATTCATTCCGGTGATTTTTTTCACCGGCCCAGTCCGAGCAACCGGGCACTGACCTTCGGACTGGAGCAGCTCAACCGCGTCAGCAAGGCAGGTATTCCGGTGGCCCTCATCGCCGGCAATCACGAAACGCCCAAAACGATCTATAACAGTCCGATTCTGCGGGCACTGCGATCTGTGGACGGGGTTTTTCCGATTTTCAGCGACGAGTGGGAGTCTTTTTCTTTCGGAGATGTGGTGGTTCATGGCGTACCGCACATCAACAACCCGGCCAGACTGAACAGCGAACTGGCCCGGATGGAACCGGTATCCGGCAAGTTCAATATCCTGATGCTGCATACTTCTCTCGGTCGCTCATACCTGATGGAAGAATACGGCGAACAGATGTTCCCGGAAGATTTTGAGTCGAAACTGGCCGGATTTCAATATGTCGCGCTCGGGCACTGGCACGGACGCCAAAAAATCAACCTCCACCCGAATGCCTGGTATTCCGGCAGTACGGAGAGGTTCAGCGATGCCGAAATAGACACGGTGAAGGGCTACCTCTGGCTGCAGGTCGGGCAGGATCTGTCCTGCACCGTCGAATCGCATGATATCCCGACACGTCCATGGCTGAAATGGGAGCGGTCGCGGTGTCATGAATACAGCGTCTCCCAACTGGAAGCTGAACTGACTGACTTTGCCCGGAACAACGACACCCGTGATGCCATTGTTTCGATCAATTTTGTCGATATCCTGACCGAACAATCGCTTGAACTGACCAATCTGAAGCTGCGCGAGCTTTTTCCTGATGCCTTTCAGATACTCCCCAAAAGAAAAAGCTGGCATCTTCATACCTTCATTCAGGAAATTGACACGGGCAGTTTCGACCGCCTTGATCAGATTTTCAGCGATTACCTGAAAAGCAAATACCCCGATACTCCCGAAACGGCCAGCCGGCTCACTGAACTGTCCAAAAAATATTTCCCTGAATTCTAATCCCCTGAGCCATGATTATCCGACAACTTAAGCTACAGAACTACAAGCAATATACCTCGCTCGATCTCACCTTCGAGGAGGGGCTGGTGGGTATCATAGGCCGCAACGGGGCAGGCAAATCCACTATTTTTGAGGCTGTTCTGTACTGTCTCTTTGGACGGGAAACGCATCAGGGGGCAAAGAATTTTTCCCGTTCCACTTACGCTGCCGACCAGTCGGCCACCGTCGGGCTGAAACTGTCGTTCCTGATCGGCGAAACAGAATATGAAGTGCAACGCTCCTTTCGGGGCAAGGCGCTCACCGCCTACGCTGATTTGTACCGGAACGGGCAACATATAGCCACCGGGGTATCTGTAGTTAATCAGGAACTGGTACGGATACTTGGCCTCGATGCCGAGGCGTTCAGGCGCTCGGTTTTCAGCGGCCAGAAAGAACTGTCGGAATTATCCGGAGCAACCGGTGAAGAGCGAAAACGACTGGTACGCCGGATGATGGGCTTCGATACCCTCGATACTGCCCTGCAGGTGCTCAGATCAGATATAAACGCACTGAAAAACCAGATCGAGGGACAAAGCAGCACCCTGCTCAGCGACACACACGTGATTCAGCTCACCGAAGAGCTGAACCAGCAAAAATTGCTGTTGGAAGAGCACCGGACTGCCGCGGAGGCGGCCAACAAAAAACTGCAGCAGCTCAAAACAGAAGGAGAGGTCATTTCCGGCGAATTCAAGCTCCAGAAGGCTCTTTTCGACCGTTATATTGACCTCGACAAACAAAAATCAGGTCAGGATGCCCGCAAAAATGAACTTGCAACCAGTCTGGAAGCGCTCCGAAAGCACCTTGCCCAGTTGGAAGAACGCAAGGCCCGGCTTGATCTGAAAAAGCCGGAATTTGAGCACTTCCTGTCGGAGAAGCAGCGCCTGTCGGTAATGGAGGCTGAAAAAGACCGCTTTACCAACCGAAATATGGCACTTCAGAAGATGGAGGCTGCCCGTCAGAACATCACTGACACAGAAGCCAGGATCGCCGAAATGAGCGAGGCCATCAAAGCGGCCGATGGCATCAAGGCGGCGCTGGAGCAGGTGGCAAAACTGATTGGAGAACTCGAAACCCGACTCCGTGAATGCAGTGAACTTATCCTGCCACTACAAAAGGACGTGGCCGCTACCGAGGGCCTGATCAGAGACCGCCGGGAGCGATTGAAGTCGCTCGCCGCGCTGGGCGCCGGCAGCGAGTGCCCCACCTGCCTGCAGCCCCTGCTCGACAATTACGCCAGGGCTGTTTCCGAACTGGAACAGGAGCTCAACCGGCTTCAGGAAGGAGAGCAAGATACGCGCAAAATCAGGATTGACGAACTGACAGCCGAACAAAAAAAGCTCACCGGTGAGATAAATGACCGGAGGAAGGAAGAGTCGGGACTGAATGAGGAGCTTTCAGGACTGCGGGAGAAGTGGCGCCAGCTCAAGCGGGAAGAGGAGTATGTAGTGCAGCAACGCAATATCATTGTGGCCGAGCAGGAAATACTGTCCAGAATCGGAGAGGTGCACTATGACAAGAACGCTCATGAGGCTCTGCGCGCATGGCTGGGCGCGCACGAGAAGGAAAGTGTGAGCTACCAGTCGGAAGACAGTTACCTGAAAAATGAAATCCCGAAAACAAACAGCCAGATCACGCAGACAGCGGGCAGCATCAGTCATGCCGATGATAACATCAGCCGGCTCATCAGGGAGGCGGAGGCGCTTCAGTTCGATGACACCCGGTACCAGGCGGCCAGCAAGGCTTTCGGAGATTTTCACAACCGGTTCTCCGAACAGTCGGAACAGGTTGCCGCACTTGAAAAGTCAGTCATGGAGGCACAGGCGGCCGCAGACCACAGGCACAGCCAGCTGGAGAATAACGAACGTATCCGACAGAAAATTGCCGAGCGAACAGAAGAGATTGATTTGCTCAGAAAACTGGAAAAGCACCTGACAGACTTCAGGACTGAAATTCTGGAAAGGGTAAGTCCTGTCATTTCGCGGGTGGCCGGCGAGCTTTTCAACCGCATAACCAGGGGCAGGTACGAGGGCATAGAGGTGAACGATTCCTTCGAGTTTTCCATATCTGACAACGGGAGGATGTATCCCGTCAGTCGTTTCAGCGGAGGTGAAATTGATCTGGCCAATTTCTGTCTGCGTATTGCGATTACCCGTGCCATTATTGAACTGAGCGGCGCCGGCCACCGGCTTGAATTTCTGGCCTTCGATGAAATATTCGGCAGTCAGGATGAGGACCGGCGAATGGAAATCATGAACGCACTGGCCCTGCTCAAGGAACAATTCCCGCAGATATACATCATTTCCCATATAGAAAGTCTGCGCGATTACTTTCCGCACCTGCTTGAGGTACAGTCGTCTTCAACGGGCAGCACGGCAGTCTGGAGGTGATTTTCGCTCAGTTTGCCAGGTATTTATGCATCCAGGCGAGTGTGTATTCAAACAGTTGTTCCTTTTGCGGCTCATTGTGCATCTCGTGCCAGAGCCCTTCCCATTCGCGCCAGGTGACATCGCCTTTTGCACGGGTACAGAAGGCCGCCGAGGCTGCTGCAGAAGTAATACGATCATCGCTTCCGTGCATAATGAGTGTCGGCACCTGAAAGACGGGGTCGCACTTGTCAAGTCTGTCGCTCATTTCAAGGAGGGCAAGTCCGCCCGAGGCGCTCACCTTTCCGTGCACGAGCCTGTCGTGCAGATAAGCGTTCACCACCTCCGGATCGTGGGATATGAATTGCGCCGCCAGTCCGGTCGGAAGTGTGAGGGTTGGCATGAATCGCCGCATGACTTTACCGGCGAGCACCTTCAGCTTGGGAGTCACAAAAGCGAGTCGGATCAGCGGACTGGTGGCAATAAGTCCGGCCAGTGCAGGATTGCGTTCCTGGCAGAAATTGAGTACTTCTGCGCCGCCCATTGAGTGGCCGTACAGGAAGACGGGGCTTCCCGGGTATCTCTCTGTTGTTTTTTGCAGGAACTGTTCAATATCGTCCATCCAGGATGTGATCCCCCGCGCGTGCCCGCGCGCACCCCCGCTGCGCCCGTAACCCTGCTGGTCGAAACCGGTTACAGCCAGTCCGTGCCGGTTGTACCATTCGGCTACATGTGCATACCGGCCGATGTGCTCTCCCTGTCCGTGCACCATAGCCACCACGGCAGCAGGACTGCCGATGTGCCAGTCAACACCGTGCATGGATATACCCTCTCTGTTGGTCCAGTCAAATGTTTGCATATTTATTCCACTTTTGACGATTTGGCGGGGCGTTTCATCGGTCTTCCGAAGATCACTTTTTCACGTTCCTCAATATTGATGGACTGGTCAAGGCTGTTCAGGAAGCGTGCATTGCTGAAGCTGATGAGCCTTACTTCAATCCGGTTGTTCTCTGCGTGTTCTGCGT
>JBDLWO010000169.1:0-4713 GCA_039804245.1 Bacteroidota bacterium | reverse complement strand
TAATGGCTACATACGGAAGTGAAGGCGCCGTATTTGATCCGGTCAGTTGCAGTAAATTTCATCTTGTCAAGCCGGTTCCCGATTCGAATTACATGGAAAAATGCTGGTTCGACGATGACTTTACGCTCGGGGAAAAGTTCAGCTGGGCACTCGATCAAAATCTCGCCGGTGTCGGTTTGTGGGCACTCGGATATGACAATGGTTACCCGGATATGTGGGAGATGATAGCCACCAGGTACGGAACTGATACAACCGTAGTCATACGCACGCCCGGACAAATCAGCAAGACATTCAATATGTCAGGTTCCATATCGGAATTAAGCCCTTTACTTATCGTATCCGGCATATTTATGACAGGATTTCTGTTGATTGGACTGGTGGTGGCGCTGTTCGACTGGCGCGTCAGAGAGGTATTTTTTCAGAACAGAACCCTGCGCCTTGTCTATCTTATATGCGGTGGCAGTGTACTGATGCTCACAGGTACTGCTGTCATCATGGGTGAAGGTATTGCATCAGGTACAGCAAGCCAGATCGCACTTCTGGCTACCGGAATCATTATTGGAATGATTTCTACTGCCATTCTTTTCCGTAACTTTGAAAAAAACAGATCCAACATACCATAGACGCCCATGAAAAAGTTCATCGCAAGAGAATTTCTCTGGTTTCTGGTTATCACATTGCTCGCAGCTCCACTGGCACTATTGTTCCTCAGCGCACTGGATATCGCTTCAAAAGGGTATTCATTCTCACTGAATGAGAAAGATTTTATCATGGAGTTGTTTATCCTGGCTTATGTCATCAATTTTATCGGACTTTATCTGGTAAGGCTCATTGTCATGGCAGTCAGGGTACTCACCATAAACAACAAACCTGAACCCTGAATCTGTATGGCCGATATAACTTTCCCGGTTGGGTTCTCCTTTTTGGTCGAAATTCTGGGCAGCCCGGATACCACTGGTAACAGCTCCCAATACGGATTCCAGGAAGTGTCCGGCATCAACGCATCCATGGAGGTGGAAAATTATTATGAAGGCGGCGAAAACCGTTTCGCCCATAAATTACCCGGCAGGGTACTTTACCAGAGTAATCTGGAACTCAAACAAGGTCTTGTTTTGTCCAGTTCGGCCTTCGGCAGCTGGTGCTCCAGCCACTTCGCAAAAGGTCTGAATCCAGTCAAAACAGGCAAACCCATTCAGACCAAAGATATCATACTCCACCTGATTGAACCCGAATCCAAAAATCCGCTCATTTCATGGGCATTCGCCAGGGCTTATCCTGTAAAATGGGAGGTTTCAGGGTTCAACGCCCAAAAAAGCGAGATAGTTATTGTGAATCTCAGCCTGGCATATGCCTATTTCGTTGTCCTAAATAACTGAATCATGCCATCTTCTCCCTTTCTGAGCGCCACCGATGCGGTCGGACTGGAAATCAGCATCAGCGGCGCCAACCTCGATGACTCTTTCCAGATCCTTCATATAGAAACGGATATTTCTATCAACAGAGTGGGTACTGCCCGTATCCATATAGCTCTTCCAAAAGGCGCCGGCAGTGATAAAACTTTTATATCCAGTGACCTGGATAAATTTGCCCCCGGAACTGATGTAGATATCAAAATCGGCTCGCTGAACAATAAAACAAGTGTATTCAAAGGTCTCATAACAAGTACCGGCATCAGAAATCTGACCGGACACCTTAACGAGCTGATTCTCAAATGTAGTGAAAAATCAATCCTGCTCACACTTAACAGAAAAAGCAATAATTTCGACAAAAAAAAGGATAGCGAAGTCGTTTCTCAGCTGGTATCAGATTGTGGCCTTACCGCAGATGTAACTGACACAACAACAGAAAATCTGCAACTGGTTCAGTTCCAGTCCACCAACTGGGATTTTATTGTCAGCAGGGCCGACGCAAACGGTATGCTGGTTTATATGGATAACGAAAAAGTATGCTTTAAAAGTCCGGAAACAACCGGAAATGCCGTACTGAAAATAGACTTCGAAAGCGATGTTTTCAACTATGACCTGCAACTGGAAGGCAAATATCAACTCAAAGATATGAGTACCTCCTCCTGGGATATAGCCGAACAATCCATGGAATCAGCCACCGGAACTGAACCTTCGCTACCAGATCAGGGTAACCTGGACGGAAAAACGATAGCCGGCAAGATGGGCTTCCCCTCCGCAGAACGTTCGGCCGGCGCGCCCCTGACAAAAACTGAAATTACAGACTGGGCCAAAGCTCAACTCCTGCGATCAAGATATAGTGCCATACAGGGTAATATCACTTTCTTCGGCAATAACACTCCCTGTGTCAATACACTAATCGAACTCACCGGCTTCGGCAGCCGCTTTAACAACAACGGATTGATTACCGGCATCCGACACCAGGTAAAAGACGGCCTGTGGCTTACCACCGTGTCACTCGGCCTGAATCCCAAATGGCACTTCGAACAGTATCCGGTGAGTGCGCCCGCCGCCAGCGGACTGCTGCCTGCAGTGTACGGACTTCAAACAGGTACGGTCCTGAAAGTAAGCGATGATCCCGATGGACATACACGGGTACAGGTGTCTGTGCCGGCAATCACTACCGACGGCACAGGATTATGGGCCAGAATGGCAGGTTTTTATGCTACTTCCGGCAAAGGCGCTCTTTTTCTCCCGGAGGTCAACGACGAGGTTGTGTTGGGCTTTATGAATGATGACCCCAGATACCCTGTCATTCTTGGCTCACTTTACAGCAGCAAGAACGCTGCACCCTACACGCCCGAGACAACCAATAAAATAAAGGCTATTGTGACAAAAAGTGATATCAGAATAGAAATGAACGACGAAGACAAGGTAGTCACTGTCAAAACACCGGGTGGCAACCAGCTTATCCTGTCTGACAAAGACAAATCTGTCACGCTCAAGGATCAGAATGGCAATAAAATTGAAATGGGTGCATCAGGTATCACCATAGACAGTTCCAAGGATATTACTATAAAAAGCGGTACTAAAATCAGTCTGGAAGGCACCTCCGGTATCTCGGCAAAGGCATCCGGAGGAGATGTAGGACTTGAAGGACTGAATATAAACGCCAAGGCCAGTGTCGCATTTTCCGCACAGGGCTCCGCCACCGCCGAATTGAAATCAACAGGCAGCACAACCGTGAAAGGAGCGGTGGTAATGATCAACTGATTACCCTACTCCACTTCCGTAACCTTCAGCATGTTCGTACTCGAACGCTTCTGAAGCGGCATAGCGCCTGTGTTGATCACAACGTCACCCATAGCCACAAAACCGCTCTCCTTGAGGATGTCAGTGCAATCCTGTACTGTTTCATCGGTGGAGGTGAACCGGTCATAATAAAAACACTGTACTCCCCAGATCAGATTCATTGTAGTCAGCATATTTGCATTATCGCTGAACATAAATATGGATGATTTCGGACGGAAACTGCTCAGTTTGAATGCACTGTAGCCCGACCGGGTGATACCAATGATACCTCTGGCATGTATCTCCTCCGCAGTTCGACAGGCATTGAAGCAAATCACATCGGAATAAAACATGGATGATTTTACCACCGCATGCGGGCGTTTGCCCTCAATCTGGGGCCAGTAGTATTTTTCTGCCTCGGCAATAATATTTGTCATGTACTTCACCACAAGGGCCGGATGGGCGCCTACGGAAGTCTCGCCACTCAACATCACGGCATCCGCTCCGTCAAGCACGGCATTGGCAACATCAGTAGCCTCCGCGCGCGTGGGCGAAGGGTTGGTAATCATGCTGTCCATCATCTGGGTAGCCACAATCACCGGACGCGCATACTGCATGCACATCTGAACAATCTCTTTCTGTGTGATAGGAAGACGTTCGATTGGCATCTCTACTCCAAGGTCGCCACGCGCTACCATCACTCCGTTGGAAGCTCTGATGATTTCACGCAAATTTTTAATGGCTTCCGGCTTCTCGATTTTTGCCATAATCTTGGCCGGATGACCACTATCCTGAACAGCCTGCCTCAAGGGCTCCATATCGGCTGCACTCCGAACAAAAGACAGAGCGATCCAGCTCACCGGTTGTGTAAGAATGAACTCAAGATCTTCCTTGTCCTTCTCGGTCATGGCAGGCAACTTGACGTTTGTATCGGGCAAGTTTACGCCCTTGTTGCTGCTCAACACACCACCGTGAATACACTTTAACTTGACTGTGTCCTTCTTGTTGGTGGCCGCCACCTCGAAAACAAGCTTGCCATCGTCCATCAGGATTCGTTCACCCACCTCGCAATCTTCTGCAAACTGATCGTAAGACATATAGATACTGTCCATCGTTCCCTCTGCATTCTCGTCATTCAGAATGGTGATCACATCGCCGTGTTTCAGTGGCAGCGCATTATCCCTGATCTTGCCCACCCGCAGTTTCGGCCCCTGCAAATCGGCCAGCGTACCAATGTGCAGTTTGTACTCTTCATTGATACGCTGAATGTGTTCGATCACCTTGAGATGGTCTTCGTGAGTACCGTGACTGAAATTGAGACGAAAAACATCAACTCCGGCCGTAACCAGCTCAAGCAGCTTTTCATAGGTATTGCACGCCGGACCAACAGTCGCAACTATTTTGGTATTCTGAGAGCCGTCTTTGCGCAGCGGCGATTTGTTAATTTGCAACAAAGAAGCTGCTTCTGCAAGTGTCATAACCGGAAGGTTTGTTTTTAGTGTAAAAATTACAATAAGTC
>JBDLWO010000168.1:0-4042 GCA_039804245.1 Bacteroidota bacterium | reverse complement strand
CCACTGATGGCTCCGTAACCGTTGCACTGGATGTCACCCTCAACGACGAACTCGTGGCGGAGGGACTGGCCCGCGATCTGGTGAACCGCATACAGAACGCCCGGAAGGATAAAAACTTCAGCGTGACCGATCGTATCTGCGTGAAGCTGGAAAATCACCCGTCAATCGCCGCCCCGGTGGCCCGGTTTGGCGATTATATCAAATCGGAGGTTCTGGCCGACGAACTGGTGCTCGAAGAGCAGGTGGCAGGAGAGAAAGTGGAGCTGAACGACGAGGTGTCGCTGGGAATCGAGGTATTGCTGATGGGGTTGTAAGAAACAAATGTTCAAAACAGTTTTATATATCGCAACAAGCCTGGACGGTTTTATTGCACGGCCGGACGGCAGTCTGGACTGGCTGACTTCTGTTCCCAGTCCGGAGACAGGAGATTATGGTTATGCGGCATTCCTGGAGCGGATCGGTACAATAATAATGGGGCGGCTGACCTATGATGAAATCATTGGATTTGGCGTTGAGTGGCCCTATGCAGGACTTGACACATACGTCGCAACAAAAAACAGTGCATTGAAGATACAAAGTCCGGACACATATCTTCTGACAGAAGACCTGCGGGAGTTTGTGACCGAACTGAAAAGGAAAGCAAAAAAGGACATCTGGCTTGTCGGTGGTGGACAGCTGATCACGGCATTTATCAATGAGGGACTGCTGGACAAGCTGATTATCACCATTATACCCAAAATCATAGGAGAGGGGATACCGCTGTTTGCCGGGCTATCCGGGGAAACGAGCTGGAAACTGACAGAGGCCCAATCATTTGACACAGGCGTTGTGAACCTGACTTATGAGAAGGCTGGCTGATGGGGGGGCGGCCATTCTTTAACGGCAAAACATCCCGAATCAGGCGGAATCAATGGTGTTGATTTACTGGAATCGGGGGAGGTTAACTGGTCCGGTTGGGACGATGATGAGGCTGTTTGGATTTTACCGACCGCCTCGGAAAATTACATGGTTTACATGGAGATTATTTCCACTTTTCCGAACCCTATACCGTAAAGAAGAACGACTATTTCAGCAAGTAAGTGGCCACCCAATTCGGAATAGGAACATCTGCGGCATCGTTCAATCTTACATCTACTCCATCGGTGACTTCTGCAATGAGTTCAGCTTTTTCGCCAGAGTTATCAAAAATATAAGCTCTTGTGGTTTGGGTTACCGCTGCTTTCAGCAATCCAAGGCTTTTGAAATAGCGGTTAATAACAATAGACGGTAATACCGCATGACCTTGCTGAGCTACTCTTACATTAACACGGCTGATGTTAATCTCGGGATCTTCAGTGGCGATAAAATATAGGTAAACGCGTATCCTTTTTGCAATGCCGATTGCATAAATTTTACTTTTCCTTCGTGGCTCATTACGGTTTCGTAGGTAAACGAAACACCGCACTCAAGTAATTGCTGCCTTATAAATTCGGCAAGGTCGGCTGCCAGATATGAGTCTATGGTGGTATCAAGCTTTAGTGTGTTATTTTCTACCTTCAGTTTTTGCCAAAGGTTTTCCTCTTTTCTTTTTACAGGAGAAAATTGACTGAAACGAAAGAAATGTTTTACAGTATCCTCGAGCACATCCAGTTGATATTCGCTGAATGAGAGCGTACTGAATTGAGCGAGCTGAAGCTCAATTTCATCAGCATTTACATACACACCCAATTGAATTTCTTTCTCAGCAAGCATGCCCTTAAAAATAGTGGTTTTACCTGAACCATTAGGTCCTGCAAAAACTCTCATTCTTTTTACTGCCATGTTATTTAAGCTTGAAGTGTTCTTCCCAATCCTGAGAAGCCCGAGGTAAGTCTTTTACGAATATCTTTTGGCCATCAGGCATTATTCGGTACAGTTTTCCGTGTTCTGCAATCAGCACCGGTTGATTGGTTTTTTTTGCCTGCTCATTGGCTTTAAGTGTTGCACTGAAGGCTGCACCAAGAATAGCTCCTATTAACGCACCATCTTCTTTGTCTTTCGAGAGCCAAGCGCCTAATCCGGCACCAATTAGGCCGCCTGCAATAAGTTTTTCCAATGTATCATCTTCGTTTGCCATAAAAACCGGTTGGAGTGTGTTCAAAAAAATGAGTAGTTGAAAAAGGAGCCATCTGCATATCGCTGCAGGCCACCAGGCTTGTCAGAGATGTAGCTGCAATTTGAACGGTTCACCGATGACCAGGTGAAAGGTATGGGAGTTTTTTAAATGCATGTGTCTTTACTTTTTTAACTGGATTCTCTTCTGATAGGTCAGTTGTCTCCAGATCCATTCTGCAGGACCAAACCTGAAATTTTTCAGCCAGTATTTACTGAAAAGAATTTCGTGTCACTAATTGTCACTAATCCGGCTTGTCCACCATCTTGAGGGTCTTGCCTTTATGGCCAGGCTGGCCACCGCTCTTTTTGGGCGGTCCTTTGGGAAGACCGGGCTTCTTCGACAAACCATCTGACGAAGGAGGCTTGTGACTGTTCTTGCTGTTCAGATTCAGGCGCGAACGCAATTCGGTATTCTCCGCCCGTAGGGCAGAAACCTCGGATTCTAAAGCCTCAATCCTGGCAAGCAAGACCCCTGTACGCTTCCCCTAAGCTGCAACCACGCTAAAGTAGAATTTTTGGTTCAAAACTTCATAGTTATCCGGGGTTTTAAAGCCCAGATTTTGATGTGGTCGTTCCTGATTATAGGAGTATGACCACGCCTGAATTTGTTCATTGAGTTCAGCGAGGTTCTTAAACCAGGCCAGATTGAGACACTCCATTCTGAGCGTTTTATTCAACCTTTCGATTAAACCGTTCTGACTGGGCTTTCCCGGCTGGATATGCCGCAGTTCCACCCGATGCTTGTCAGCCCAGGCCTCCAACTGACTTGAGATAAACTCCGGCCCGTTGTCACAACGAATATATGCCGGAGCACCACGCCACGCAACTACCTGATCCAGTGTTTCAATCAATTTTTTGGCTGAAATATTCGAATGTGCCTGCGTCCACAATGCCTTTCGGGAGCATTCATCCATGATGTTGATGATTCGTACGGATTGCTCGTTGGGGCCGACAACCCAATCACTGACAAAATCCATGGCCCATCCTTCGTTAATTCGCTCAGGCGGAAGCAATTCTTTATACGACCGACGAATGGCAGCCCGTCTGGGTGGCAGCCGCAGGTGTAACTGCTCCTGCTTCCACACACGATATACCCGTTTGTGATTCCAGGTATAGCCATTGCTGCGGAGGTAGTGAAATACCAACCAAAAACCCCAGGCAATAAAGCGATTTGTTACCCGATGAAGTATCTCAACCACCTCGTTGTCGCGCTCCTCTACACGAAAACCCAATTTGCGCCTGTGATAAGTTTGTCGGCGTAAGCCCAGGACGCGGCAACTGCGTCGTACACTGCTGCCAGATCGGTCTTTTAGCAGATCGATCATTTCTTCCTGGCGTCCTGGGCTTGCCATTTTTTTAGCATCTCATAACCATCCTTGAGTATCCCGTGATCTATACTCAGCTCAGCGTACATCTTTTTTAGTCTGGCATTTTCTGATTCCAGTTCTTTGAGCCGCCGCCTGGTCTCATCTTCATCTTCCGCTTTGGCTTTCCTCCAATTGTATAGGGTGGCCGCACTGATCTGATACGTCCGGCACAACTCGTCTATACTGGCTCCCGAATCCCATTTAGCCAGTATTTCCAATCGCTGGGTGTTACTGATTTTACTTTTACGCATGTTACACGATTTGAAGGTGGAAAAATAATGCTTTTCTACTTTCTCGTGGTTGCTTTGTATGGGAAGTGTACAGGAGTGAACGGGATAGACGTGAATGAAATCGCGAGTTGTAGAATTTCCCTAACTTTAACGCAAAACTGTCCGGGCAAACCAGACCACTTCACTTGCAAGTCAGGATGAAAAGAAGCGGTCAAAGGTGGGCTAATGAAGGATGTGACAGTATGATCAAATTGCGAGTCACCTATAAAAATGGCAGGCGAGATCTCGTCCGTAAGTTGTTAAAAAAGGCCG
>JBDLWO010000167.1:0-5566 GCA_039804245.1 Bacteroidota bacterium | reverse complement strand
GTGCGGAAGTCGTTTACTTCCCTGCCGTAAACAAATACTTTCTCTGCTTCGGTGACTGCTGTATTCCAGTCTTTAACTGTAAAGGCATTGCCTTCTGTACGAACCACGTCGTATTCCATTTGTCCACCGCCATCCTGTATGATGCGCACGCGGTTGCCAGCCTCCAGTTGATGCGCAACAGGCATTCTCAGGGTAGCCTCGGTACCGTTCACCTGCAGGGCAGCCGGCTTCGAGAAAATGTCAGGTATCGCGTCAACATCAACCGATACAGCCTGCGGGAATACCTTTTCTACCTGCTGTGCAATAAATCCCTTTACCTCCCCGGATCCTTTGGCAATGGTGTCAATATGGCGGTAATCGGTTACCTCGAGCTGCATCAGGGTTGCCAAATCCCGGCTACCAGAACTCAAATGAAAATCTTTCTTGATACGGCGGTCGGAATAGGCAACAAAATTAGCAGCTGAAGCATTCTGATCGGCGCGAAGGGAAACACCCATGGTTGCATTTGACTGAGGAATACCATTGACTGGATTATTATTTGACCACACAACAGAAGTGCCGCTAAAATAAAAACTCTTCGATCCTCCAATCAGCAGGGATTTGTTGAACTGCGTCCAGCCATCACCACGGCAAACTATATGTGTATCTTCCGCTCTTTGAATAGTCATATCCTGTCCACTGACGGAGCTCAGGGTACTGGTAATGGTTTTTCCGGTGAAAACCATACCATCCGGACTCGTGTATGCTTTCAGACCACCATCGCCATGTATATGAACCCGGGTGGAGATGATATTCATAGCCTTGTCAGCAACTATATTAAAGTTGCCGTTTCCACCTTCAATGGCTATATTACCACTGTTACTGCCCGACTTCAGGGTAAGAAAAGTGGCATCATCCACATCAGCCGATGAAATCAGCGCTTTGGCCGAACCATTTTCATTGTGGACATGCAGATTATTGCCGGACACGGGCGAGGCCGTACCCACGCCCACTGCTCCTGCCGACGGGAACGTATTGCTTTGTCCGATCAGGGCCATGGCGTAAGGCGCGCTGGTGAGCCTGAACCGGGGGATCAGCTCCGAACCGCCATCCACGGAAACACCTACATAATAGGGTACATTGAAGGCGGCAGTGAGCGGGTTGCTGGCGCCCAGCAGCGCGCTGTAAACGCCACCCACCACCTTGATGTTATCCTGGGTTTCTGTCCATACCGGTGTTCCTCCGGTTTCAACGGAGTACAGTTTGAAGGTGATACTGTAAGCCCCGTCGGGAACGGCAGAACCTGTCGAATTACGGATGGTACCCTGCATGCTCAGGGCAGCTTGTGCATGTACCCCGGCTGTTGCCAGCAGGGAGAAGAACAGAAGTAAAATGTTGAATTTCATGATGGGAATACTGTTTTACTGAAGATATTGAAAGCGACCCGGACGAAGTTTCGACAAGTTGACTGTACGTCTCTTTGTGCCGGAATTACATCGGCAAAGGTCAGTGTGAAGCATGCGAAACAAAGTGCAAAAAACACACAGGATAGTGCAAAAACAGCCCTTTTGTCCCTCCGGGTGGCCGTTCAGGGCTTCACAGTGAGGGCATTTCAATACATTTGTTCAGTTGTTTACTGATCCGACATGAAAAACAAACTGGTTCTGTTATTGATATCCCTCATCCTGCCCGCAACGGGAATTATGGTGGCTGTTGCGCAGCCGAACGCACACGCAGATGAGCTGGCTTTTGACCGTTATGAATGGAGTAACATGGTCGGGAACACCAGTATCTATCCGAATGGCTACCTGCAGGACAGCAGGGGAATGATGTGGATGGCCACCTCCTCCGGCCTGGTATCGTTCGACGGGTACAATTTCAGGATTTTCAACGCGCAAAAACACCATCTGACCACTTCCAGCATGGTCAGGCTTGCCGAAGACCTGTACGGAAATATCTGGGTTATCGGAATCCGGAACAGCCGGATTGTGATTGATGTCATGAATCCCAAAACAGAAATGGCTGTTCCCCTGCACCAGTATGTCGGGCAGGACGAACCCATTGAGATACTGCTCAGTGAAGATATACCAATCGTACACAATATCGCCGGCAGGATATGGGTGGGCTCCACCAGTACGGTGTACAGCTACGACGGGCAGTGGAAGCAGGTTTACAACCTCCGCGGCCGGAAAAAACCCGCCGATTCCTGGTGGCCTGCTCCCAACGGGGGGGTATGGAGTATCAATATCAAAAACCGGAATATATATTACGAAAACAATGAGGGAACGGCCCTTGACAGCGTATCTTCAACTGGTGATATCTGGGTGGACAATCAGCTGAGATTATGGTTAAAAAAAATGGGCGATACTGTATATTATCAGCTTTCCACCACAAAAGACAGAATAATTGTCGCATATACCAGCCAACTGCCCACTTTTCAATGGATAAGTGAATCAATACACACATCGGGTACAGATACCCCCCTGAGATATGGTTATGAGTGGAAGATATCCCGGTCTGATCTGTACCTTCGCAAGGTCAGCGAAAGTGGCGCCACTGATACCGGATACAAGTCCGTAAATACAAGCCCCAATTCCATGTTTTACATTGACCGTCAGGGCGGTATCTGGACATCCTCCAGAAACAGTATCATCCGTCTGACAGAGAAACACCCTGCCGGATTCCAGACATACCTGAAAGATGAAAATCTCGACCGCAGTATTCGCGGGATGATTCAGATCGGAAATCAGCTCTATGTCAGCAGCTACAAGGGCGACTGCCGGATCAACACAAAAAATGGAAGTGTCTCGGCATTCAATATCCTCTACGGACAGGGCCTTTGTTTTCTGGCAGATGGGAAGGGATACTGGGCGGGCGGACACGGCGGCAAGCTGATTTACCTTGAGCCGGGCAGACCCAATACCCATTACACCTTCGAAAGACGTGCGGACATATACACTTTCCTGCAATCGGATGACGGTATATTGATTGGCAGCAGCAACGGGCTGTTCCGGATCAACCAGCAACAGCATACGGTAACCCCGCTGCCATTTCAGAATATCAGCATTGATTACCTGTACCGCAACCACAAAGGTATCTGGGCCTGTACGTCAAACGGACTGTACCTTATCAACGAACATGGTTACGTGGTGACACATTATCTGGCTCGAACAGCCGATCTCAACTACAACCGGCTGACCTGTTTGTACGAAGATGAAAAAGGCGATTTCTGGATCTCCACCCGGGGCGGCGGGCTCATTCACTGGTCGGCCGACCGGGGAATTATACGCCAGTTCACCGAATCAGACGGCTTGTCGAGCAACGACATACACGCTGTTTACGCCGATACCAAGGGCTTTCTGTGGTTACCCGGAAACTACGGACTGATGCGTCTGCACAGGGAATCGGGCCGAATTCAGGTCTTTTTCAAACGCGATGGCATAGCCGACAACGAGTTTAACGCACTGTCGCATTATCAGGCTCCTGACGGACGACTTTACTTCGGTGGCGTGAACGGTATCACCGCTTTCTATCCGGATGATATCCCGATACAGGAAACCCGGACACCCCAACTACGGTTAATCGAGGCCCGTACCTTCCAGATCAAAAGCGGTGAATTTGTCAATCACCTGCCAGATGTATATGGCGGGGGGCCGATAATCGTAACACCCGGGGATGATTATCTGGATATCAGAATATCTCCGCTTGTTTACGAAGATATCAACCGTATCAAATACTCCTGGAAACTGGATGGCTACAGCGATCAGTGGATACAGCAGCAAGAGCCGCTGATCCGGCTTCACAATCTGCCGTACGGCAAGCATCAATTGCACATCCGATACTCATTGCAGGGCAATATCTGGTCGGAAAACGAACTGATTATTCCAGTTTTCGTTGAAAGACCATTCTATCTGAGCTGGCCGTTCCTGACCACGATGACATTGTGTATACTGGGTATCGCCTGGGGAGCCGGAAACTGGCGGGCAACACAACTGCGCAAGGCCAATCTGCAACTCGAACAGGAAGTAAAAAGCAGAACCAGGCAAATTGAAGCTGACAAGCAGGTGATCGAACAGCAGGCCCGGGAACTTCGATCACTCGACGAGGTCAAATCGAGGTTCTTCGCCAACGTTACCCATGAGCTGCGGACACCACTCACGCTCATCATCGGACCCGCCGACAGCATACTCCGGGCCAATATTACGCCTGAAAAAAAGATGGAATACATCCAGACAATCAGGAGAAATGCCACCAGATTGCTCAACCTGGTAGAAGAACTGCTCGATCTGTCCAGAATGGAGGCCAATTCAATCAGTGTAGTGGAAAAACCCACCCGACTGTACCAGTTTCTGGCCCGCCTCACAGCTGCTTTTGCTCCCTATGCCGAACACCGCGGAATCGGGCTGAACCTGCAATTCAAATGCCCGGTCAGCACAACCCTGATGATGGATGTACCCAAATGGGAGAAAATCATCAATAACTTGCTGAATAACGCCATCAAATTTACACCCGGCGGCGGAGCCGTGATCATAACTGCTGAAATAAAGGATGAAAAAATGATCATATCGGTAGAAGATACCGGTTCGGGTATTCATCCCGATGATATGCCCTTCATTTTCGATCGTTACTACCAGTCGCGTATGGAAAATGCTTCCCTGCAGGGAGGCGCCGGTATCGGACTTTCCCTGTGCCACGAGTACATGAAACTGTTCGGCGGCGAGATATCGGTTCAAAGCGAACCGGGAAAAGGAAGCAGGTTCACGCTGAGCCGGCCGCTGGCTTTATCTTCGGCTGTTGAAACAGTTGAGTTTCCAGACCAGCACGACGAAATCGCCACTATCCCGTCTGCAACCCGGTCCAGTCATCAACCCGGAAAATACACACTCCTGCTGGTGGAAGACGACAGGGATATGTCGGAATATATCCAGCATATTATTGAGTCGGAATACAACCTGCTTACTGCCGACAATGGCAAAAGTGCCCTGCAAATCCTCGAAAATAATCAGGTGGATCTCGTGCTTTCAGACGTGATGATGCCACAAATGGATGGCTTCCAGTTGCTGGAAGCCGTCAGGGAACGTTTCGGTGACCTGCCTTTTATCATGCTGACTGCCCGCTCCGAGCCGCCCGACCGGCTCCAGGCTCTGCGAATGGGCGTGGATGATTATATCACCAAACCCTTTTTGCAGGAAGAACTTTCCACGCGCATCGCAAACCTGCTGAAATACCTCAGAATAAGAAAAAACGCTCGCATCGGCCCGGATATTCCCGACAATGAAACCGGCTACGACCAAAAGTGGCTCGCCCAACTCGAACAGATTGTTGTGGAACATATTCATAATACCGATTTTTCCGTTGAAATGATGGCCGATCTGCTGCATATCTCGAGGCGCAGTCTGTTTTACAAACTGAGAAGTTGCACAGGTATGACGCCCAACCAGTACCTTACCGAGGTTCGCCTGAATAGGGCCCGGTATCTGATCGAAACCGGTACTTACCAGACCATGTCGGAAGTCTGCTACGCCGTCGGGTTCAAAACGCCTCACTATTTCAGCAAGCTCATGAAGGAAAGGTTCGGAGAAAGACT
>JBDLWO010000166.1:0-33647 GCA_039804245.1 Bacteroidota bacterium | reverse complement strand
CCAACCCACCTGCGTCCATCCGACAACTCGATCAGAACTGTTTCTGTTGGCTCCGCACTCGAAATGTATCATGCGTGCAGCCTCGTCTTCCCCGAATCAGACATAACGGTTTTTGCCGCTGCAGTTGCCGACTATAAACCGCGTCATTTTTCTGAAACCAAAATCAAGAAAAAAGACGACGATATGGTTCTGGAACTCGAAAAAACGGTTGATATCGCAGCTGCTGTGGGAAAACTGAAAAAAAAGGGGCAAATTATGATCGGTTTCGCACTCGAAACAGATAACGAGGAAGTGAACGCAACTGCCAAACTCAAAAAGAAAAATCTGGATCTTGTTGTGCTGAATTCCATGAAAGATGCAGGAGCCGGATTCGGACACGACACAAATAAAATCTCCATCATCAGCAAAGAGGGAGATGTCCTCTCTTACGAACTGAAACATAAAAAGAGCGTGGCTGCAGATATAGTCAATCAAATTATTCGTTTGGCCAACCTCCAGCCCTCCTGATGCGTCATAGAAGATATTACATCCAACTCACCTGCTCGAATATGGTCAAAAAGTTGTTTTCTTCCGCATTATTCCTGTTTTTCGCACTCTCCGCATGGAGCCAGGGCGAACTGAACGCAACGGTACGTATCAATACACCGCAGTTGCAACAAACCGACCGCCGCGTATTCGATCAGCTGGAAGCATCCCTCCGCGACTTCCTGAATAACACCAAATGGACCAACGACGTATTTGAGCCGGATGAGCGCATAAAATGCAACTTTATCATCACAATAGCCAAGGAATCCGACAATAACGTCTTTGAAGGCGAACTGGCCGTTCAGTCAACCCGCCCTGTATATGGCAGCGGCTATGAAACGCCCATGATCTCTTATCTCGACAAGGATCTGGTTTTCGTGTATGAGCAAAATCAACCCATCGAATTCATACGCGACGCCGCAGATAACCAGAACCTGCCTGCCATGCTGGCATTTTATGTTTACATCATTCTTGGTATGGATTACGATTCATTTTCTCCGTTCGGAGGTGATCCGTACTTTACCATCGCAGAGCGTATTGTGACCAACGTGCAGAACTCGGGCAACAGCGCCTCCGGATGGCGACCAGCCGATGGCGGAAAGAACAGAAACCGGTACTGGATCATAGAGAACTTGCTCAACCCCAGGGTAAAACCCATGCGGGCTTCCATGCACAATTACTACAGGAATGGACTCGATATGTTCAGCACCAGTCCGGAACAAGGCAGAGAATCCATACTGCAGGCCCTCGAAGAAGTGGACAAGGTTTATGTCGCCTATCTGAACTGTATGATTGTCCAGATGTTTTCATACGCAAAAAGAGATGAACTTGTCGAGCTCTGGAAACTCGGAACCAAACAACAAAAAGAACGTGTCATACAGATCATGACACGTCTTGACCCCGCCAACAGCCAGCGATACAGGGAAATAGGCTCCTGATCGCATCCAACCGCACCACAAATCATAATCATGGACAGTATCTCAGTAATAGTTCAGTTTTTTCTCAGCCTTTCCATTCTCGTTACCCTCCACGAACTGGGTCACTTCGCGCCGGCCCGCTGGTTCAAAACAAGGGTGGAAAAGTTTTATCTCTTTTTCGACTTTGATCCGTTCAAGTCGCTCTGGAAAACCAAAGTGGGCGATACCGAATATGGAATAGGATGGCTGCCACTCGGTGGATATGTCAAAATATCAGGCATGGTGGATGAAAGTATGGATACCGAGCAGCTAAAACAGCCACCCCAGCCCTGGGAGTTTCGCTCGAAACCGGCCTGGCAGCGACTGATCATCATGATCGGAGGAGTCACCGTGAATTTCCTGCTCGGATTCTTCATTTTTGCCATGATGCTGTGGCATTTCGGAAAGGCTTATGTGCCTGCCACCGCTGTAAAGGAATACGGACTGGCTTACGATTCGGTACTGCTGCGCCAGGGCTTCAGACAGGGTGATGTCATCGCCAGTATCGGCGACAAACCTTTCACCCGCGTTGATCCGGCGGTGTTCATTGAAGAGGCCGTGCTCGGCAACACCCGTAATATCACCCTCACCCGCGACGGGAAAGATACGACCATCGTAATGTCCGATGATATCGGAAAGCAGATCACCAGTCAGCGCATCTCAAAATCTTCCCTGTTTGCACCAAGGGTTCCATTCTTCGTGGAGGAAGTGGCCCAGGGACCTGCCCGCGATGCCGGAATTCAGAAAGGCGATCGAATCGTCATGTTCAATGGCGTAAATACACCCTATTTCGATGAATTTTCGGCCATGGCGTGGAATAACAGGGGAAAAACAGTTGTGCTGGGCATAGAAAGAAACGGCCAGAAAACAGATATACCGGTTAACATCACAAACGAAGGTAAAATCGGTGTGATGGCTAAAAGAGAAGGCTATTTCACCATTGAAAGAGAAAGATATTCACTGATGAGCGCATTGCCGGCAGGCGTGGAAATGGGCTGGGGATTTCTTACTGGTCAGGTAAAAGCGTTTGGTCAGATGTTTTCCGGCAAGATATCCGTGAAGGACAATCTGGGAAGCGTCATCAGTATTGGCAAACTGTTCAGTCCAACCTGGAACTGGGAAGTATTCTGGAGTGTTACGGCCTCACTGAGTATCATTCTGGCTTTCATGAATCTGCTGCCCATACCTGCACTGGATGGCGGATATGTGATGTTCCTGATCTGGGAGGTCGTAACCGGCAAAAAAGTGAGCGACAAGTTCATGGAAAAGGCAGTAACCATCGGGTTCATGCTCCTGCTCGGACTGATGATTCTTGCATTCGGACTTGATATATGGCGACACTTCCTCGAAAAACTGTTCTGAAATAGCCATGAATACCCCGGACACAGCCAATTACTTCAACTTTTTCGGACTTCCTGTTTCACTTCATGTTGATCTTCAGGCCCTCCGAAAAGCATTCCTGGAAAACAGTCGCAGCTTTCATCCTGATTTTCACACGCTATCAACCACTGATGAACAGGACAAGGCCCTCGAGCTGTCATCGCTGAACAATGAAGCCTTCAAAGTACTGTCAGATACCGATTCCAGAATCAGGTACGTACTCGAACTGAAAGGCCTCCTTGGGCACGACTCCAGAGAAGAGAAACTGCCTCAGGACTTCCTGATGGAAATGATGGATCTGAATGAGCAAATTATGGATTTGCAGATGGATCCAACGGCTGAAGCCCTGAAAAAGGCACAGAATGCTGTGGCAGACCTGGAAAAAGAAATTGAATCAGGAGTGGCAGACCTGCTCCGGCAGTGGAATGAATCAACAGGAAACGAATCCGACCTGAATGTAGTGAGGGATTATTTTCACAAAAAGCGTTATTTATTGCGCGTGAAAGAAAATCTGACTACATTTGCGTCCGATTTTTGAACATGTTGCCGCGGGAATGGCGGAATGGTAGACGCGCTGGTCTCAAACACCAGTGACTTCACGGTCGTGCGAGTTCGAGTCTCGCTTCCCGCACACAACATGTACTACTCCTCAGCAGGCGCCTGCGTTAAGTTATTGTATATCGGCGCATTATTCTCTTTTTTCTTCTTTTCTTTGCTGCCAGATTATGAGTATCCTGCCATATACCAATCGGGATGTCTCCTGGCTCTCTTTTAATCACAGGGTTTTGCAGGAGGCCAGCGACCCCGCCGTTCCGTTGCTTGAGCGACTGAAGTTCCTTGCCATTTATTCTTCCAATCTCGACGAGTTTTTCAGAATTCGGGTTGCCGGTATTCGAAAGCTCAAAAAGGTGGGAAAAAAGACAAAGGCCAAGCTCGACTTCGATCCGAGTATCCTTTTAAGGCAGATTCACAGTGTTGTCAATCGTCAACAGGGTGAATTTTCAGAAATTTTTCTGGATGTTGTCATTCCGGAATTGAAACGCCATAATATACATCTGCTGCGAAGGCTCGATTTGAATGATGAACAGAAGAAATTCGTCGAGAATTACTTTGAGGACAATCTGCTGCCCTTCGTCATGCCTGTGCTGCTGGTAAAGCATAAGATCAATCCCTTTCTGGCCAACGCACACCTGTACCTTGCAGTTCACCTTCGTCAGAAGAAGCGCCCCCTCCTCGAGAGTGAATACGCACTGGTGAAAATACCTTCAGATCAGCTTCCGCGATTCATCACGCTCCCCTCCCCTCCTGATCGGCACGATGTAATCATGCTCGATGATATTGTCAGGCACTCTGTCACGCGCCTTTTCCCTGGTTATGAAATTCAGGATGCCTATTCTATCAAGCTTACCCGCGACGGGGAATTACATATTGACGACGAATATTCCGGAGATCTGGTACAAAAAATCAAGTCGAGCCTGCAGAAAAGACAGGTAGGGCCTGCCAGCCGCTTTGTTTACGATCGCGAAATGCCCGACCACCTGCTCGCCTATCTGAAAGAGACCTTCGATCTGAGGAAGAATGATATGCTTCCGGAAGGTAGATACCACAATAACTTCGACTTTTTCAAGTTCCCTGACTTCGGCCTCCAATACCTGAAGTACAAACCGCTCCCCCCCCTGCACCACCCCACCCTGCACGCGGTGGAAGATCCATTCAGTGTCATCAGAGAGAAGGATCAGCTTTTGCACGTACCTTATCAGTCGTTCAATGCGGTGGTCAATTTCTTCGAGCGGGCTGCAACAGACCCTGATGTTACTCACATCAAGGTTATTCAGTATCGGGTAGCACGCCACAGCCGGATTCTGCAGTCGCTGATGGATGCTGTACGCCGTGGCAAGCACGTTTCTGTTTTCGTGGAAATCAAAGCGCGGTTCGACGAAGCCACCAATCTGGAGTGGGGCGAAAAAATGGAAAAAGCCGGTGTCAGAGTGCACTACTCTTTTCCGGGAGTGAAAGTACACTCCAAGCTCGCCCTCGTCAGGCGCATGGAACACGGGCACGCGCGCATGTACGCGTACCTCGGAACCGGCAATTTTCACGAGGAGACTGCAAAGGTCTATTCCGACCTGGCTATTTTCACTGCCGACAAACGACTGACCAGTGAAGTGGGCAATGTTTTCAGTTTTCTGGAAAATGTAAAACCGCCCGCTCACCCTTTCCAGCACCTTATGGTAGGCAAGTTCAATCTTCGGTCGGGAATCAACGAGCTGATTGACAATGAAACAGAGGCGGCCAGATCAGGAAGGGAAGCCGGGCTGATCATCAAGTTGAACAGTCTGGAAGATCGCGAAATTATCAGCAAACTGTACGAAGCCTCTCAGGCTGGGGTAAAGGTAAAGCTCATTATCCGGGGCATCTGCTGTCTGGTACCCGGCCTGCCCGGAATCAGTGACAATATTGAAATTATCAGTATAGTTGACCGTTTTCTGGAACACTCAAGGGTTCTGATCTTCCACAATGGAGGCAAGGAACTAATGTACCTGAGCAGTGCCGACTGGATGGAGCGCAATCTCAGTTTCCGTATTGAAACTACTTTTCCGGTACTCGACCCTGAAATTCAGGCTGAAATACGGGGCCTCATTGACCTTCAGCTGAATGACAATGTGAAGGCCCGGATTCTGGATCAAAACGATCAGAACGAGTACAGGCGCACAGGTGGTGATCTGCCGGTGCGAGCCCAGCTCGAAACCTATTTCCACTTCAAAAGGAAAACGAAGCCGGAGTCACTGTAACCTCATTACACTACTGTCACAAGAGCATCCTGCCGCTCTGTCATCAAACCAAACGGCTGTAGCAGAAATCCCTCTTCGGCAGCTGCCTTCTGGAAATCTCCGATATGATCCGGATGCACGGCCACCAGTAAACCGCCACTCGTTTGCGGATCGGCCAGCAGGTGCCTGACTACCGGTTCGTCTGCACCGGCAATCTTGTGACCGTAACTTTGCCAATTCCTGTTTGTACCTCCCGGCACACACTTGAGATCAAGGTAATAGTCAAGAACCGACCTGTCAATAGTGGGCGTTGCGGCCAGCTCCACTACTGCCGAAGTATTGCTCGCCTCGCACATCTCTCTCAGGTGACCGAGCAGACCAAAGCCGGTCACATCAGTCATGGCCTGTATGTATGGCAGTTCTCCAAACCTTGCACCCGCTTTATTCAGCTTTTTCATGCTGTCGGGCGCGAGCCGGACGTGTTCCGGAAGTAAAACTCCTTTTTTCTGGGCAGTAGTCAGGATACCCACACCGAGTGGTTTGGTGAGAAACAGACGGGCTCCGGGTGTTGCACCACCATTTTTTTTCAGATTTGAAATACTGACTCTCCCTGTTACAGCCAGTCCGAAAATCGGCTCGGGGCTGTCAATACTGTGACCGCCAGCCAGTGGTATACCTGCCTCGGCACACGCTTTCCGGCTTCCTTCTATAACCTGATTGGCTACATGAGCGGGGATCGTATTGATGGGCCATCCGAGTATGGCGATGGCCACGAGGGGTTTCCCACCCATGGCGTAAATGTCACTGATGGCGTTAACAGAGGCTATCCGACCGAAATCCTCCGCATCATCAACAATGGGCATGAAGAAATCGGTAGTACTCACGACAGCCGTGCCATCGCCGAGATCGAATACAGCAGCATCATCGCGCTCTTCATTTCCCACAAGCAACTGCGGAAAATGATTTTTGTGCAGCTCGGTTTTCAGGATACTGTCGAGTACTTCAGGCGAAATTTTACAACCGCAACCTGCCCCGTGAGAGTATTGGGTCAATTTGTATTCCATGTAATTCAGGGTATTAAAACTGGAAAGTGGCACTCAGACTGGGCATGAGCGGCAACTGATTCACGCGCTGGTAACGAACCCTGTCGAAATAGAATATGTTCTGACGATCATACATATTGGTGGCGGAGGCTGTTACCTCCAGGGAAGATCGTTTGGAGAACTTGAACAACCGTTTTAACGAGATATCAAGGCGGTGGTAATAAGGCAGTCGTCCGCCGTTTCTTTTGTCGGCGTAAAGGATACCAAGATCACCCTGACCACTGTACACATCCGTTCCGAGCCCGTCCACGAAGAAGGGCACATTGTTGTAAAAACCCTGTGTCTGGGTGAAAGGAAACCCGGATCCGAGGTTCCAGCGGGCGCCGAATTCCCACTCCTGCTTTGGGCCAAGCTGATAGGTAGCTACCATATTGAGGTTATGACGGCGATCGAATACCGGCGGGTAGATCTGCTTTCCATCATCACGGGTTACGAATCCAAGCGAGTAGGCGCCCCAGAAATAGGCGCGCCTGAGCTCCCATTTGACTGAGATATCAATACCTTTTGCATCGCCGAGTTCAGTAGTGAAATCGGGGTCTTCTGCATCCAGTTTGTTTCTGTTGAGCGCAATGAGCTGGGTGAAACGCTTGTAGTATCCCTCTATATTCAGGTCGAAATTTTTCGTCACGTCTATCTCGAATCCAGCCACAGCGTGCGCTGATTTCTGCAGACGATGACTGGTTGGCTCTGTGCCTCCCAATTTGTAAATCTGCTCCTCGGGACCCGACAGGAAGCCGACAAACAGGTTTACAATATCTCTTTCATTGGTAGTCGAGAGCAGATTCTGGGAATACAGGCCTGCTGCCGCCTTGAAACGAAGTTTGTCGGTCATATTGTATTTCAGGCCCAGACGGGGTTCCGGAGAAACATCATTGAGCGACTGGTAATACTGAAGCCTGAAACCCGGTTCGATCACAAGCGGACCGATTTTGCGTTTCCACTTGACATAGCTGCTGATTTCAGTGGTATTTTCATCCTGATCAATCAGATACCCCCTGAAATTGACGAACTGGAACTGTGTACGGAAACCATTCAGTTCGAGGCCGTAACGAACTTCATTGTCTTTGCCATAATTGATGAAATTCAGGGCTCCGTAATATCCGGAAATGGAACTGCTTCTTGGCTGACGATCAGCTTCTTCTATCATGGAAGTATAGCCCGAGAAGGTCAGAAGTCCGTTTACAATGGTGTTTGAGTTGGTAGGAATGAGCGTGAAATCCATCCCCCCCCCGTTACTGTTCCAGGAAAAGTCGGTGATCGGAAAATCAACACCATCGGTATAGTTGAAGCCGAAAAAATTCAGTTTGCTGCCGTTACCCGTCAGGAAAGACAACTTTCCATACAGATCCCGGTAATCAAAGGGTATGCCGATAGAATCGTTGCCATCTCCTCTCTTTTCACCGATATTCCTGTAGAAAATATCGTCCGTGCGATTAATCAGTCCCTGCTTGCCGGTCAGCACAAAGGACACACTGCTCCCCCCCTCCGATTTGAGCGGAATAATCGGACCTTCAATGAGTGCTTTTGCCTGGAAAGGGCTGGCCGATACAAGGCCGGAGAGATTCTTTCGGTTGCCCTCCCTGGTTTTAACGTCAACGATAGCAGAAATACGACCACCGTAATCGGCGTTGAATCCACCGGTCAGAACATCCACATTGCGGATGAGCTCGGTTTCAAATACAGAGAAAAAACCGATGCTGTGGAACGGATTGTAAATCGTCATCCCATCGAGGAGGATCCTGTTTTGTACGGGAGAGCCACCACGGATATACAACTGACCGCCCTGATCGCCCGTAAAAACAACCCCCGGCAGCACCGTGAGGTACTGGGCCACGTCGGCCTGACCACCAGCGGAAGGAAGCGCCTTGATTTGCTTGGGAGAAACGGCAATCTTGGAAACCTCCACATTTGTTTTGGCCTGTGCCTTTTTACCACTGATTTCGACCTCACCCAGTTTTGTTCCACTTTCTGTAATGTAGATATTCTGGAACAGAATTTCACCCTTTTTGATGGATATATCTGCCAGGTAGTCTTCATAACCCAGATAAATGACCCGCAACTTGTAGTTTCCCACTTCGATATTTGAAATAGAGAAAAATCCGTTGACATCAGTGGTGGCGCCTGCAGAAGCCCCCTCAATAACCACCGTGGCGAAGCCTACAGGCTGGGTTGTTTCCTTGTCATAAACATTTCCCCTGATGGCGCCTTTCTGTGAAAACAGCGCTACCGGAATCAGAAAAAGCAAAAAAGAGTAGATAATATGTCTCATGCAAATTGAATTCTGCGGCAAAGATAGACTTAGTGTGTCAAGTTGTTGTTTCTATGTGTGGTTAAAAGCAAAATGGAGACAAAACGTGTTACCTTCGCACACATGAAATACGATGTTGTCATAGCAGGAGGAGGTATTACAGGGCTTGCAACTGCCCTGCAGATACTGAAAACCCGTCCGGATGTCAAGGTGGCCGTCCTGGAAAAGGAAAACAGGGTGGCTGAACATCAGAGCAGCCGGAACAGCGGGGTTATTCACTCGGGTATTTACTACAAACCCGGGAGCCTGCGTGCTGTCAACTGTCGGCGTGGGTACGACATGATGCTCGCCTTTTGCAGGGAAAACGGGATTCCTTTCGATATTTGTGGCAAAATAATTGCAGCCACCTCACCCGAAGAGTGTGCACGACTCGATGGCATACTGGAGCGCGGCAAAGCCAACGGACTGGCCGGAATCAGGAAGATTTCAGCCGCCGGAGCGCGTGAAATTGAACCACATGTGGCATGTATGGAGGCTATTCTGGTGCCCCAGGCCGGTATTGTTGACTACGGAGTGGTAGCCCGGAAATATGCAGAGCTGATTGAAAAGTCGGGAGGTGAAGTAGTTACCGGACAAAAAGTGACTGGTGTAAGGCAGTTAAACGGAGAAATTACCATTGAAACGGACCATCAGGCACGCGCAAACTGGCACGCGCGCGTACTTGTGAACTGCGGTGGTCTGTACTCTGACAAGCTGGCCGGGATGACCGGTGCCTCTACCGGATTACAGATAATTCCTTTCAGGGGTGAATACTATGATCTGATTCCGGAACGACAATATTTGGTCAAAAACCTGGTCTATCCACTTCCCAATCTGAACTTTCCTTTTCTGGGTGTACATTTCACCCGCATGATCGGCGGTGGTATAGAGGCAGGCCCGAATGCCGTTCTCGCTTTTCGACGTGAAGGATACTCCAGATGGGATTTCCACACAAAGGAATTCACAGAAACACTGGCATTCCCCGGATTCAGGAAAATTGCGCGCAAGTACTGGCGCGACGGGCTGGCCGAAATGAAGCGCTCTTACTTCAAACAGGCTTTTGTATCGGCCCTTCAACGCCTGGTGCCTGAAATCCGGTCGGAAGACCTCGAGCCCGGGCGCTCGGGTGTGCGCGCCATGGCGTGCGACCGCAACGGGAATATGCTCGACGATTTTGCCATTTATGCCAGCCCCGGTATAGTCAATGTTTGCAACGCGCCGAGCCCGGCAGCTACTGCATCGCTGGCTGTAGGCGAAACCGTGGCAGGAAAAGTACTGGAACAGCTCTGATATGCCGGACAAACTCAAAATATTCGCCGGGCCCGCATTTGCTCAGGAAAAGGAGTATATTGCGGGTATATTGCTGTCCGAATTATGCGGACTTGACTGGGAAATTCATTTTTCCGAGGCTTGTACAGACTACGTAATAGAACTTCCCAACGGTACAACTGTCCGAATTAACGATGCGTTTTTCGGCAGTTGCAACGGTGATTATCTCCGTTCAGACCTCATACCGGAGTCCGGAACGGATGTGACCAATCCATTTGACCATACACCGCTGGCTGTTTTATACGGGAAACCCGAATTTACCGCGGATAGTGGTCATTATTACTGTGGACTCGACCTGTTTGCCTCGGCGTATTTCATGGTGACCCGGTGGGAGGAGCACGTACTGCCCTGTTGCGACAGGCATGGACGATTCCCGGCAGAACATGCGCTGGCAACCCGGACAGGCTGGCTCAACAGGGCGATTGTACACGAATGGTCGCGCTTTCTTGAACAGATTTTCAATTCCCTCGGATTCCGGCTCCCTGAAAGGAATACCAGATTCCGCCTCGATATCAGCTGTGACGTGGATCACCCGGAACTATGGAAAAATCCTGCAGACTGGTTCAGATCCATCGGCGGCGCCCTGATCAGACGAAGGGATATCGGAGAGGCTGTTTACTGGTTGAAGTACAAACTGTCGGGCAGCAAAGACCCCTTCGATGTGTTTGACGAGTGGTTCGATATGTTTGAAAAATACAACCTCGGGGTACAGTTCAACTTCCTGAGTGAAAGAGCGAAAGGCAGTGACTGCTGGTATGCACTCAACGATCCGTTCGTGGTAAAAACCATGAAAAAAATCAGGGGCAGGGGACATAAAATCGGGCTGCACACGTCGTATGAATCATTCGATCATCCGGAACTGATACACGTGGAAAGGGCTAAACTGGAAGAGATTTCAGGTGAAAACATAAACCATTCAAGGGCACATTATCTCCGGTTCAGGGCGCCGGAAACATGGCAACAGTTATCTGGTGCAGGTATCATTTCAGACAGTTCAGTGGGTTATCCGGAAGCAGAGGGATTCAGGACTGGAATGTGTGCATCCTATCCTGTTTTCGATTTTTTGAAAAGAAAGACGCTACCTTTGCGAGAGGAACCTCTGGTAGCAATGGATGTGACACTGGCACTCTACCGGAGGTACACTCCACAACAGGCCCTGGAACGACTTTTTGAACTAAAAAAAGAAGTGTTGAAGTATAACGGTACTTTTACCCTGCTTTGGCATAATTCTTCGTGGAATACGCATTTTTGGACGCCCTGGAAACGTGTTTTCACGAATTTCATCCATGAAACTCGTCAAATATGACCCATATACGTCTGCTGCTGTCAGTCGGCACTTTGATGATTCTGAGCCTGCAGGCCAGATTATCCGCTCAGTCAACCCACATGCCTGTGCGCTCGCACGGAACATGGCTTACCGAGCGATTTGACATCCTGTATCCCGGTCAGAACAATGTACACAGCGATTTGCGGGGCTATTTCAGAAAAGATGCCGCTGCCTGGGCCAACTGGGCAGACACAACCGCTACAGCCCTTTCAGACCAGGAGAAGGCCGATATGGAGTATCTGGCAAACGACAACAATGACTGGGCCAGCCGTGTCAGGGAACCACGCAAGCGCTGGTTTTACAAAACACCTGCCTTCCTGTACGAAGTAAACACGCCTGACTTTAAGCTTCGGGTCAACCCGCTCCTGAATGGTCAGGTGGGCTTCGAGTCGAACCGCGACGAGATGCTGTACATCAATACACGGGGTTTTGAAGTTCGGGGAAGTATTGACGACCGTGTTTTCTTTCACAGCAATCTGGAAGAAACCCAATTGAGATATCCGGATTATGTGGATCAGTACATCCGTGAATACAAGGTTCCGGGTGCAGGATTTACCAAGAATTATTCAGGTGATCCGTTTGGACTGGCTCCTGGCTATGATTTCAATATCGCCAATGCTTACGTGGGCGTGAGGGTATCCAGACACATCGGGATGCAGCTGGGGCATGGCACCCACTTTATCGGGAACGGCTACCGGTCCATGTTGCTGTCCGATAATTCGGCGCCGCAGTTTTATCTTAAACTCGACACGCGCTTGTGGAAGTTCCATTATCAGAATCTGTTCATGGAACTTACTTCACTTACCAGTACCGATACGACACCGGGAGACAGCCGTCTGGGCCGCAAATATGCTGCTGTTCACTATCTGAGCTATAAAGTAAATTCACGCCTGACATTCGGATTCTTCGAATCAACTATATTCAACAGGACCAATGACTTCGAGTTTCAATACCTGAACCCGGTTATACTGTACCGCACGGTGGAGGGCATGATCGGCAGTCCCGACAACGCCATGCTGGGTGTAAATGCATCCTGGACAGCCCTCAAAGGAGTACAGTTTTATGGTCAATTCCTGCTTGACGAGTTGCGATTCAGGGAATTTTTCGGCGGAAATGGCTGGTGGGGCAATAAATACAGCGTTCAGGCGGGCTTCAAGTACCTGAATGCGCTGGGTATTCAGCGTCTCGATTTGCAGGGAGAATTCAACAGTGTCAGGCCTTATACCTACTCCCACTTCAACATAGAAAACAGTTTTACCCACTACAACCAGCCGTTAGCACACCCGCTCGGCGCGAATTTCAGGGAGTATATCGGAATTGTAAGGTACAGACCCACTTCACGACTGTTCCTGACTGCCAGGGTTATTCAGGCACTGAAGGGCGACAACAGGCCTGGTGAAAACTGGGGCAGCAATCCATTGTTAACCTACAATACCCGCGAGCAGGAATACGGCAATGAAATCGGGCAGGGCAACCGTTCGAACATCCTGATTGCCGGTCTCGATATATCGTGGATGTGCTTCCACAACACTTACTTCGACCTTAAACTGCTTTCTCGCACCAGAAAAGGTGCCGAAATATCAACCAACCAGACAACCCGGGTTGTTTCAGCCGGATTCCGGATGAACCTGTGGCCCGCGAACAATGATTTTTAGCATGGCCAGAAAATTGGAAAAACCACCTATCAATGACTTGCATCCCACGGAGAGCCGCTGGTTTGCCTTACATACGCGCAACAAAAGTGAGAAATTTGTGAAGCGTATGCTGGAAAAGAAAAACATACATGCCTACCTGCCGCTACAAACAGTCATGCGCCAGTACGGACGCGTGAAAAGGTTAGTAGAAAAGCCCCTGATCAACTGCTACGTTTTTGTACATATCCTGAAGGAGCATTACGTAGCTGTGATGGAAACAGAAAACGTGGTAGGATTCGCCCGGGTTGGTCCCAACCTCATGGCTGTCAAAGACGAAGAAATTGAGATTATCAGGCGGGTAACACTGGAAGATGGCATAGAAGTCACAGCCACGCTTGACACTTTTGAGGAAGGCGACCCGATTGAAATTTCGGCCGGTTCGCTGATTGGTATGAAAGGCCGGATTATCAGACAGGAAGGAAAACGCAAATTCCAGGTGGAGCTGGAATCACTGGGAATGAGTCTGCTTATTACCGTGGACAGCGCATTTCTGGAAAAAATTGGCGCCGGGAAACCGGGCTTTTAGATGATTTGAGTTGCACAGTAACTGTTGAAAAATCTACCTGACAATCGTCACATCTCCCTGAATCCTGACCACCTCATCATCCAGGTATTCAACTTCTGCCGTCCAGACAAATACGCCCGGAGGCATAACCCTGCCTTCAAACAGGCCATCCCAACCTTCAGACAATTCATTGGGCTGGAAATTGAATTTTTCAAAAACCAGCTCACCCCAGCGGGAGTAGATCCCGAGATAACGTATCTGCCTCGCACCTTTATCGGTGTAGAGGTTGAAATAGTCGTTCAATCCGTCGTTATTGGGTGAGAAAACATTCGGAGCATATATATTTCTGTCTTTAACGACGCGCACGGTGAGGCTGTCGCGAGCCATACAACCATCACCCGAGGTGACCTCCAGTGTGTATTCTGTTGTATTGAATGGCATGGCAACAGGGTTCAGACAATCGGAGCAGGAGAGACTCCCGCTGTTCGTCCAGGAGATGATAGCAGGCGTTACCGTTGAGAAAGCCTGTAACTGATGTGGGCACCCCAACGGTAAATTCACGTCTTCACCAGCCTCTGCCACCGGTATTTCCGCTGCCACAAGAACTGCGAGTGTATCATCTGTACAATGATTACTGTCCATAACAGTCAGTGACCACGGCCCCCCGGTAAGTCCGGGGTAAATTCCGGTAGAAGTGTAATCACCACCTGAAAGTGAATACTGATATGGCGGCACCCCACCAGTAACCGATTCAGCAGAAATGATGCCCGTATCAAAACCTTCACATCCCGGATTGATAAAAGAGGGGTTCAGCACCAGCGGCTGCGGCTGTGTCAGGGTCACCGATGTGGTTTCGGTACAGCCCGCTGCATCTGTAAGAGTCAGGACGTAGGAACCAGCTTTCAGAGAATCGAGACCAGGCATATTATCACCGGTATTCCAGCTCCATGTGTAACCGGGTATACCTCCCGAAGCAGTCATACTGATACTGCCATCCGCCAAACCATAACAGGATATGTCAAAACCGTTAAAATCAGGGTGTGATTCCGTCAGCGCAATAGCTGCAGGCTCCGAAACTTCCGCTGTCAGTATCACATCATTTCCAAAATTATCTGATACCGTAATCAGGTATTCACCCGCGGGAAGTCCGGTGATGGTTTTTTGTTCGCCCAGTGCAGAAATACTGCCGTTACCGGATGGCCAGCCTTCCAGCCGTTTCCATGCGTAAGTGAATCCGGGAGTACCATTTTGCACAGAAAAGGTGATGGCGCCCGTTGAAGTTCCGTTACAGGCCACATCCTGAACAGACGAGGCGCCTGAAATTTCGCAAATAATAGAGTTCAGCGACAAATTGATGATACTGTCGCAGCCATTCGCTGCCGTCTGTACTTCGGTAAACACCCCGGGCGGGTAGTACCATGTATCTCCGGCGAGCAAACTGTCGGTAGAACAAATATTGACGTTCAGATTGGTGGTGATTGTCGGGATTCCACTCACCAGAACATTAACCGTGCTGTCGCATCCTTTTGTTGTCTGGAAATGGAAAATGTAATTGCCCGGATCACAAACGGTAGTATCGGCAACAGGCAAACAGGTTCCGCTGCACAGTTCATACTGCAGACTGGTAGTTTTCAGACTGTTCACCCGCACTGTTTTACAGGATGGCGCCACCGTATCGCACACATTGTATGCCAGCACGCATACTTCATGATCGCCGGGTGTATTGAAAGTGACGGGCGTCTGAAAACCTCCTGCCACCTGCTGACCGTCAAGTGTCCATTTATAAGTAACTGCTCCGACAATTTCGGGAATAGCGAAAGTGGCACTTTCAAACTGGCATATTTCATCGGGGCCCTGAACAGCACCGGCCGGAGGAAGCGGAGGCACCAGTGTGCTTCCCGAAGTAACATTAATGGTATAATTACAGATATCACCCTGGTTTCCGTCCATCACAAAATAGTAGTACTGGCCTATTACCAGCGGCACAGTATTGGTAAACACCCCCGTTTCTCCCTGCTGTACATCCGTGTCGCAGTTGGAAACCAACTGGAAAGTGCTGCAGTTCAGACTGCGATAGATACCGATTTCGAGCCCCTGGCCGCCATTACAATTGGATGGCTTCACCGTTATGGTCAGGTTGGTACTGCCTGCGATAAAGGCGATCCATTGCATGTGGTGAATCTGGGTAGTACAAAAACCCGGTGGGGCCTGACCTTGCTGAGTGTCATCATTGATACCAGTATATCCGTTGATATCACATATTACACATGCATCAATGCAGGTAGGAGTCATATCGGGTACCGGGCCGCAAGGGACAGGCTGAGCTGTCGAGGAAAAGGAAAGCAGGAACAGCAGGATCGGGATTAATCCACGCAGACAGCGGGAAAGATCAGGTTGGTTGTTCATAATACACATCATAGGCCCGATAAGGTGACATCCAGCAGCGAGGGGTTGCATACCTGTACTGAATAATTATCGCTCCTGGCCAATACGTTGAAATCGGCTGTCAGGTTACCCGTTTGTCAATGTGCAATAATAACGCATTGTTGAGAAATGAAATGTTCGGATCTGATATTGAGCTGATAAATACCGGAAATAAATTCATCAACCGGGACAGCCAACTGATTTCCATCCCAGTTGCTGTAGCGGAATACCTCCCTGCCATACAGATCAGTAAGGCTCAATAATGCCGTTTCTGGCTGATTTATATTTTGGACAAACAGCGTGTGAGATGCAGGTGTCGGCCATACCTCCGGATCGTAGTGACCGGCCTGAGCAGTTCTTTCGGTTGGAACGGGAAGCTCAATTCTGTCTACAGTTTGCAGTCCGGCATTCAGTGAAACAACAGGTGTTTCATTGAATCCCCTGCGACTGTCCTGATCACCACCGTCAATAATATCAATAATTACCAGTTCCATGACACCAATGGGGCCATAACCGCTTACCGGTTCACCGTTGGTACGTGTGAAGGCCATTTCAAACCGGCCCTGAGCCGCCTTTCGGGCCAGATTCAGCGATGGCGCATCCGTATTTATCCATGAATTGTCATAAAAATGCATTTGAAAGGCTGAATCACGGAGGCCGGGTCCCAGGGCAAATTCAAAATTGAATCCGTATAGGTCAACCACAGTATTCGTTATTGAGCCGAGTCCTACTTCAATTTTCATGGGTTTACCCAACTGGGGAGCGGGTGTGAGCATTTTCATGTAAAAGGGTAATCCTTTGATATCCGGGATAAAAGGCGGTATCAGATTTCTGGATCTCTGACCGTCAACCCGCAGAAAATCAGCATCCGGGGCGCCGATTTCACCGTCACCATTGGCATCAGCATGCTTGTGGTTGAAGCCGGTTTCCACCAGATTGGAAGGCCAGGGCAGAGAATAGTGACCCATCCAGTCGGTATTCCCATCGCTTCTGGGTTCCCCTGCCCTGCCCGTGAGCAATCCCAGGGGAAGCAGATCCCGGGAGTTTATGGCGCCATCGTTATTGATATCGCCCGGCCAGACACACTCCTCAAAGCAGGCTGACGGATCGGTTGCGGCAGTCAGTTCCACTTCCATTTTTGCAATCTGGCACTGTCCGTTCGGAGCGCAATAAAGCAGCGAAAATTTGTCTGACCCGCAGTATCCCTGATCAGGCTCGTAAACAAGCAGATTATTTCCCGTAACAGGTTCTCCATCAATAATCTGGGTAGTGGTCCCGGGGAAATACCGTACCAAACCGTGAGATGCATTATTTACTATACCGAAACTGAAATCCTGAAAAGGAATATCGTAATGAATAACAAGCGGTATTCCTGCTGGAGATGTCAGCTTGTGGGTGTATCTGCCTGAGGGAGCCATATTATCAACAACAATTGATACTGTGGCTGTTTCCAGCGACGAAGCAGAGGGAGAGCCTATCCTGTACTGAAAAGTTGCAATTCCGGTAAAGCCCGCTCCGGGAATAAAAGTAACCTGACCTCCGCTTGTTTTATTGGTTAGTACTCCCGGAAAATCCGCGGGAACGACCCAGCCTCTCACCAGCAAATTTCCAATATCATTTTTTCTGACATTGAAAGTAACCGGCATTCCCACAGGGGTGAAAACCCTGTCATCCATTGCCATCGCATTGGGAGTTCCGGGGTCAATTACCCGAAAATCGACTGACTTTGAACAAAAATAACCATTTTTTCTATAAAAAAGAACACAATTATCGGTTCCTATGAAACCGGGATCGGGCCTGTAACGCAGAATGTGTCCGTTCTCAATCTGCAGGGTTCCGTGAGAAGCAGTTCTGAATGTATCGCAACTGAAAGAGAGCGGAAATGAGTGCACTTCATTCCTCTTCACATGTATCTTCAGCGATTCACAATCCGGCACTGCACCACCAATACCGATACTGACGCTTCCCGTTCGACAGTTTCCGACAGCATCGCAGACGCTGTAGTTCAGATGGCCGGTACCGGTGTACCCCGGTTCGGGGCTGAACAATATTTCAGTACCATTCAGAATGACTGCAGTACCATGATTAATCAGGGGTAACGAACGAATTTCAAGTCCGCCAGCCGTATTAAGATCATTCAACAGTGGGGATACGACCACAGGTGAGCCGTCTTCGGAAAGTGCGTAGTCGTGCTGAGGCTGAAGAAGGGAATTTTCAACTGTAATTCTGTAACCGCTGTATGTCAGGTATGGATAGCTGGCAGGAGAGCGGCGCTCTATAACAAAAGTGTCCGCACCAGTAAAACCGGCATCCGGAAGATATTCGATCTCATACAGATTCGGCGTATTCAGGTTTCCCGAAGACAACAAACGGATCCTGACATCTCCGTGCTTCGCGCGGGGCATTACTTCATTTACACTTACGCCAATACCGGAAACTGTATCACGCACCGATTGGAGTGTCAGCGTATGAATAGTTCTGTAAGGAGAAGTATTCTGGGAAAACAGCCTTGGAGTAGTCAATGCGAGGATTGAAACCCAAATCAAACTGAACAGAAATTGTCCGGTGCGCATCAGGATCGTATTTATATTGTTTTGACCGGATTACAAAGGAACGGATAAATGTATGGACAATAAATCCATTATTTATATTACATCTGAAAAAATATCCTTATAACATCATAAATTTGTCGGCTTTACAATACTGAATACGGTTGCCGGCCATGTTGAATAAGGAAAAGACAGTTTCGTCCAATCGCCTGTATCGAACTTTACAGGTTATGGAGGCATCGCTGCACAGGAACCTTGTCCGGTTCCTCCAATCGCCACTGTACACAAGCGGCAGGCAGCCGCTTCATATTTGCGAAGGTATGCTGGAGTTTGTATCTGCCGGATCCTCTGGTTTCAGCAAGGAGAAAATCTGGAAAAAAGTGGCTGGCAGGGCGACCTATAACGATATACTTTTCAGAAAATACTGTTCTGAAACGCTGAAACTGGTACATCTTTTTCTGGCGCACGAATCACTTTCCAACAGCAAAATCAACACCGATTTTGAAGCACTCGATTTTGCCATCGAACACAAGATTGAACCAGTCATACAATCAGCTGTTGCTTCCATCCGTGAAGAACTCAACGATAATTTCAAATCGGCAAGATATTATTTTGACAGTTACCGGTTTGAGAAACAGTACTACACCATGATGGATTTTGGGGTAAAAGTTGACCAAAGGGCAAATCTGACCGAAATATCCAACAATCTCGACGTTTTTTACTGGATTGAAAAACTGAAACTGGCCAGTGCGGCCATCAGTCAGAAAAAAACCTTTAATTATTCCTACGATACCGGTGATATTGAACCCATTCTGGCACAGCTCCGCGAATACCCGCTGGACAGCCACCCGGCCCTGGCACTCGAGTACTATGCTTTTCTGACAGTTTATAAGGAAGATGACCCGGAGAATTATTACAATCTCAAAAAGGGGCTGGATCAGTTCGGTGACTTGCTGCCCCGGAAAGACGCGCTCGACCTGATGGATGCAGCACTCCATTTCTGTACCGGAAAAATCAACCAGGGAGATCAAACATTTATTCGGGAGTACTTTGAGTTGTTCGACAATGGCCTTCGCAAGGGTATCTTTATCGTACAGGGAGAACTGGCGGTCTGGCGATTCAATAATATGGTGGCTGCCGCATTACGCCTGGGCAAAGCAGACTGGGCCGAAGATTTTATACAGTCCAACTACCGTCACCTGCCGGAAGAGGCACGTGAAAACACCCGGACCTTCAATCTGGCCCGCGTATATCGGTATCAGAAACGCTATGGAAATGTACTCGAGCTGCTTCGAAATGTCGAATATGCCGATATTGGTTATAACCTGATCAGCAAGGCTGTACTGCTCATCACCTATTACGAACTGGGTGAATGGGAAACACTCGGCTCCTTCACCGTTTCCTTCCGTGCGTTCCTGAACAGGCAACGAAACATACCCGTTCAGCGCAGGGAAGGCTATCTCAATCTCATCAGATTCACCAGAAAACTGATGAAAATTGAAAAGAAAGACACCATTTCTGCCGAAAAATTGAGGGAAGATATTATTCAAAACCGCACCACTACAGTAAATCAGGACTGGTTGATCGAGAAACTGAACGAAAAAGCCCGGTAGCATCGTCAGACGCTACCGGGCCACTCATACACTGAATCCAGTCAGGATCAGTTGAAGATATAACGGATACCGAACTGGGCAGTCCATACGTCGAACTGCGTTTTGCTTTTCACGAAAGAATCGCGGAGAAGGCCGGTAGTGCCGTCAGCAAATTTCTGTGTAGCCATTTTGAACTTCGGAACACCATCAGCAGTAGTACCTGCGCTGGCCAGCGGACGATCGTTTACGAAGTTGTTTCCGAGTCCCCACTCACTGTTGAGGAGGTTGGCAGCGTTCAGGATATCGGCACGAAGCTGAATGGTGTTGCGCTTGCCACCTACCTTGATGAAGAACTCCTGTGTTACAGAAAGATCGAAGCGGTGTACGAGCGGGAAAATCACGCCGTTACGCTCGGCATACTGGCCGCGGCGGGTGCGCAGATACTCATCCTGCTCGATAAATGCGTCGAAAGCAGCAGCCTGCTCATCGGCAGTATATGTCTTGGTACCAACAGTCAGCGGATCAAAGATCAGGTCGCTCGCTTTTTCGGGAACGAACAGCAGGTCGTTGTTCTGAACGCGGTCTCCGTTCATGTCACCGGAAACGATGTATCCGAAGCGGGCAGAGTTGATACCGCCGTTGAAGCCGCGGTGCTCACCAACGTAACCCAGTGTAAAGCCTGTAGCTCCACCAAAGTCGCCACCATATTCGAAGCGGTAACCCAGCAAACCAACTGTACGGCCCGGATCGTTCTGATCAGCGAAAGACAGATCCAGATCGTTGCCACCACGTACAGAGCGAACGCCTGTCCATGAACCGGAAGCAATAGAACCTGCGCTCATGAGCTCGGTTGCATTGGAGACAGTGTGAGCGATCATACCGTAAACACCTTTCTTGCTTGGATATTCCAGTTTGAAAGTAGCAGCAGAGTAGCTGCCCTGATTGGTAGTAGTCATAACCGCAGCACGTGATACGTTGTCGTTGATACGAACACCATTGTCGTTTCCTGCGTAACGCGGGCGTGTGTCGGGACCGGAGAAATTCCCTGTCGGTGTTTCGAAGTTGGCATCGAAATACTGTACTGCATTGATATTCTGGTTGTAGTGCAGTTCGATAGTACCTACGAAACCGAGTGGCAGTTTCTGGTCAATAGCGAGGTTTGATTTCCAGACCTGCGGGAAGCGATAGTTGTTATCAACAGTAGCAATGTCAAAAGTTGACGGCAGCGTAGGTGTTGACGGGATGTGAACGGTCGGATCAACAGAGAACGGACGGTTCAGCGTTTTGGTACCAGACTCATCAATGAAGCCGGTGAGAACTCCGTTGTTACCGATGGCGTTGGAAACCCAGACATAAGGCGGACGACCGGTGAACACACCTGTACCACCGCGAATCTGGGTAGTTTTCTTGCCTCCTACGTTCCAGTTGAAACCAAGACGAGGCTCCCACAGCAATTTCGTGCCCGGCATTTTGCCTGTTTTCAGTTCATATCCGCGATTGCCGTCCGGACCAACATAGTCCTGGCCATCAACGGTAGCGTTGGAGAGACCAGTATCTTCAAAAGCAATCACACCGGCGCGGATACCATAAGTAGTTTTGAAGTTCCTGGTGATCTGGAATTCATCCTGACCGTAGAGTTCGATGCGGTTTACCTTCAGCACCTGAAGCGGCGCGGCGCCACCTTCAATTGCGGAATAGCGGAACTGGAAACGGTTGTACTGAACAGGTGAATTGGCAGCATCCGGGTTGTTCAGCGCGTAGTTTGCAATATCGTAGAACTGTTGCAGCGAATCAAAGATATAAACGCCGTTGGAGCCCGGGAAGAACAGGTTATTCGACTTGTAGCGCTCGTAGTTGGCACCTACCGTGATAGTGTGCTTGTCTTTGTAGATAGACAGGTTGTCGGTGAAGTGCAGAGTACCGTAATTCAGCTGGTTGTCCGGAGTGAATGGGTCGAAACCAACAGAGATATAGGTATTGGTACCTTTCTTGATGTCAATTGTCGGGAAAAGATCTCCCTTGTATGCGCGGTCTTCATCCTGGTAATCGTAACCGGCGATGAAGCTGTTGTGCATATTGCTGCCAAGGGTGGTATTCAATTCCGCAACTACCGAACGTGTGTTGTCGAGAATCACATAACCTGAATTTTCATACGACATGGAGTTGATATTCGTACGACGCGTTCCGTTACCGAGTGACGAGCTGTTGCTGATAAGGACATCGGCACTTGAATTGTGGAATGTGTAACGGAAAGTAAGTTTGTTCTTCTCGTTTACGTTCCAGTCGAGGCGAACAAGGAACTTGTCGCTCTTTGTCTGGTTGTTGTAATTTTCAAAAGCACCAGTTTCGTATCCGTACTTCTCACGGAGGAAAGAGCTGAGTTGTACCAGATCATCGTACAGTACGCGGGTGGTGTTGTTTGAGTTGTTGTCGAGCGGAGAACCGTCGGCTACCCAGGTAGTGGCCGGTTCTGTGCGGCGCTGACTTTCAAAGTTGGCGAAGAAGAAGAGTTTATCCTTCATGATTGGTCCGCCGATGCTGAAACCGAACACATTTTCTTCAAATTTGCCGATGTTCAGCTTGGTATCACCAATTTTGGTTCCGTTGTAGAGTCCGGTTGTATCGTTGGCACGGGTATTGTAGAAGGCTGTACCAAAGAACTCATTTTTACCTGAACGGGTTACGGCATTCAGACCTGAGCCAACAAAGCCCGACTGACGAACATCAAACGGAGCCTGGTTGATCTGAACCTCTTCAATGGCATCGAGGGAAATAGCCGTAGAACCTGTACGACCGCCCGCCTGAGATTCTGTTCCAAGACCGAAGCCGTTGTTGAATACAGAACCGTCAATAGTGAAGTTGTTCAGACGGCTGTCCTGGGCGCCGAAGGAGTTGCCATTGCTGGTAGGATCGTATTTGGTAATGGAGTTGATCGAACGGGCGCCAACAACCGGGATAGAGCTGAGCTGGCTGCGGTCGAAAGTAGTGGCAGCACCAGTACGGTCGGAGCTGAAAAGATCGTTACGGGCAGCCGTAACTGTAACCTCGCCCAAAACAGCACCACTCTCGGACAGTTGGAAATCAACGTTGGCAGCAGTACCAAGGCTGGAGTACACGCCTTCGCGCGTTTGAGCCTCAAATCCTGTGTAACTGACAGCAATGGTGTAGGGACCGCCAACACGAACTGCCGGAAGCGTGTAACGTCCGGATGCATTTGTTGCTGTGCCATAACGAGTGTTTGTAGGGCCGTGGGTGGCAACTACAGTAGCACCAATAAGCGCCTCACCCTTGCTGTCGGTGACAACGCCGGAAATGGTTGATGTAGTTACCTGTGCCATTACTCCGAAACTGCAAAAAAGCAGTACCAAAAGCATGATACCTTTACCTGCAGTCCTGTACAGTGTAAAATGGTTCATAGAAAAATTGAGTTGAGTGAAAGGTTGGATGGATTGTGACGCAAATGTAATCACGGAATGTTAAATATATCTTAAGTTTGACAACTTTTCGCAGCAGGATGAAAGAAAATTTGGTCAGACCCCGAAATTAAATTGTTGTAGAGCCGGTTATTTCTCATTCTGTAATAATAAAAAATATGTAAGGGTTTACAGCGGTTATTTTTTCGATGCCCCCCATACATTCGGAACAGTTTTTTCTGCGCCTGCCTACAAATCATGAATCGCGTTTGTCTGGACGTGTACTTTTACATACTTTTGGCGCGAATTTCATTTTTTACATCTTTTCCATGAAAAAAATTGTACTGTTCTGCTGCTTTACCGCACTCGCAGCGTTCGCGAACGCCCAGATTGTTATCACCGAGATTATGTTCAATCCACCGGAAAGTGGCACCGATTCACTGGAATATCTGGAACTTTACAACAACAGTAATGCAGCTGTTGATATTTCAGGCTGGAACTTCACACAGGGCATTGAACACGTTTTTGCATCAGGCACTGTTGTTCCTGCCGGCGGTTACGTCGTACTGGCCAAAAATGCCAACGCATTCAAATCGGTTTTCGGGGTTACTCCAACCGTCTGGACAAATGGTGCGCTCACCAACACACCGGGCGAAGACATTGAACTGCGCGATGCCAGTGCCAATGTCGTTGATTACGTTGACTATCTGAATGCATCTCCGTGGCCTGCAGAGGGCGCGGGTATGGGAAGTTCGATCGTTCTTTGCGATTTCAACGCCGATAATACTGTTGCAGGCAACTGGGTAGCTGCTCAAACAGGCACAGGTGTCATTGTCAATAATTTCGAAGTACGTGGTAATCCTTATGCCGACTCTGGCTGCGGTGGAACATCCATCTCTCCTGCTGCTGACGAGGTAGTTGCGCCAACCGGGCAGGCAAGTACCTTCAATGTACTCTTCAACGATCTGTTTCTGGGTACTGTTTCTTCGCTTTCCATAGAAACTCCACCCGCGCACGGGGGAGCGTACGTATCCGATAACAAGATTGTCTATACTCCCAATCAGACTTACTGTGGCCCTGATCAACTTGTTTACAAGGTGTGCAATACCGACGGACAGTGCGGCACGGCAACAGTAACCATTGAGGTGCGCTGCTACCCTTCCAAAAGTATCTCTGAAGTTAACGGTGAGAATGCAGCAGGCGAGGCAACTTCTGCCGGAGTTGCATGCGAACTCCGCGGTGTGGTGTATGGGTATAATATCCGCCCGCTTACAGGCGCCTTGTCCTCTACCCTGTTTACTATCATTGATGAGCAGGGAAATGGCATATCCGTCTCGTCGCTGATTAAAAACTTCGGTTACGCTGTAGCAGAAAAGGATGAAGTGGTGGTACGAGGTGTAATTGGCCAGTTCAACGGAATGACTGAGATTCGTCCGGATACGATCGTAAAACTGTCTGATAATAACAGCCTTGTTCAGGCTGCTGTTGTTACCAGCCTGTCGGAAGCAACAGAGTCGAAGCTGATCCGAATCAATAATCTCAGACTGGTCAATCCGGCCGAATGGACCACCGGAGTGGGTAACAGCGGCTTCAACGTACGTGCCGTTTCCGATAACTCGCCACTCGACACCATTCTCATCCGCATTGACCGCGATGTAGAAACATACAACGCACCTGCCCCACCAGAACCATTCGATCTGAGGGGTATTGGCGGACAGTTTGACGCTACCTCACCATTCTCTGCGGGCTATCAGGTTCTTCCGCGCTATAATGCAGATATCAGTACTTACTTTGTCGGAACCCAGGATGAGCAACTCAGTTCAGTTATTGAAGTGTGGCCCAATCCGGCCACTGATATCATTTCAGTAAATGCAGATCTCGGATTCAACCGGCTGCTCGTTACCGATATGTTCGGCCGCACACTGTATACTGCAGACGCCAATACCACTTTCATGCAGCTGAATATTGCATCGCTTCAACCCGGCGTTTATTTCCTTCGCCTGGAAAAAGAAGGTGCCTCCGGTACTGTACGATTTGTAAAGCAGTAAATGAATGAAGAGAAAACTGGTTGTTCTGACGGGTGCAGGCATTTCGGCTGAAAGCGGAATCAAAACGTTCCGCGACAGTGACGGGCTTTGGGAAAATCATCGCATCGAGGATGTGGCTACTCCTCAGGCCTGGAAACGCAACCCGGAACTGGTTCTTTCTTTCTACAACCAGCGCAGAGCGCAACTTTTTACTGTTCAACCCAATCAGGGACATTTCGCTCTGGCCGACCTGGAAAAGGACTTCGACGTGGAGATCATCACGCAAAATGTGGATGATCTCCACGAACGGGCCGGAAGTACGAAGGTCACGCACCTCCACGGTGAGCTCCGCAAAGTGCGCTCCTCATCTCACGAAAATCTGGTCTATTTACGCGATGGCGACCTAAACATGGGCGATCTGTGTGAAAAAGGAAGTCAGCTCCGTCCACATATCGTATGGTTCGGTGAAGCCGTGCCCATGCTGGAGAAAGCAGCCCGACTGGCCAGTCAGGCCGATGTTTTTATGGTGATTGGCACCTCACTCCAGGTGTATCCGGCTGCCGGACTCATGCAGTTCGCACACGATGATATCCCTTATTATTATGTAGATCCAAAACCGCAACTCAACTTTGAACTGAATTCCAAATCGAACCTGTACGTGATTGAAGAACCGGCATCAACAGGGGTGCCAAAGGTAACCGAAATGATTCGCAACGCCTGACCAGGATTTCATCATGCAAATAAGAGGCCGACTCACCCTGCTGTTCCTGCTGTTGGCTACGGGTATTCTCGCAGCGGTCCTGTTCGCAGTTTACCTGATGTTCAGGCAAAATATGACAGAAGCATTTTATCAGGGACTTGCATCCAAAGCTGAAGTAACGGTAAAGACTATTCTGCCTGAAATTGACAAGGTGCAGCCATCCAGTGCAACGTGGATTGCTCCCGATGAAAATACAGTATTGCCTTATCAGGATAATATCAGTATCTTCAACAGCAATTACGAACGTGTTTTCTCGGTACACAGCGAGGCTGTACCTGTACCGGCTAATGACCTTGCCAATATTTATATACGTAACCGGTACAAGTTTGAGCACTTCAATCTGTGCGCATTCGGCATGTCGGCCACCGGTCCCAACGGCTCGGCCTATGTTGTTGTAGCAGAAGGAATACCTGACCCAACTGCCATTGTAAAACTGCGAAATGTACTGATAATCAGCTTTTTATTAGGAATTATTCTGGTTGCTGCTACCGGATGGTATTACGCCGGAAAAGCCCTCGAACCTGTCTCTGCGATTGTAGAGGAGGTCGAGCGTATTCAACCAAGCGATCTGAGCCGGCGACTGCAACCCGGAGAGAACAGGGATGAGATTCACAAACTGGCCGTCACTTTCAATAATCTGCTTGAACGGGTGGAACGCGCTTTTATGATGCAGAAAATGTTCGTTTCAAATGTTTCACACGAACTGAAAAACCCGCTCACTGTAATCAGGTCACAACTCGACGTGGCCCTGCAGCGGGAACGCAATCCGGAGGAATACAAAAATGCTCTGTCGAGTGTACTCGATGATATTCGCGCACTGAGTGAAACAGAACAAAGATTACTCCATCTTGCCAGGGTTTATACCAATCCGCAAAGTATCATGCTGGAGCCTGCCCGGCTCGACGAACTGGTATGGCAGGCCGTTGACCAACTGCACAGACAATACCCCGGCACCCGGGCGATCGTGAATTTCAATGGTATGCCCGAAAATGAAGAGGACCTCATCATCAATGCAAATGAATCGCTCATGAAAATGGCGTTGGTCAATATTATGAATAATGCCTGCAAATATTCACCCGACAACAGGGTGACGATTGATGCATTCTTTCATGCCAGCGGAAATCATGTTCTCGAAATTTCAGATAATGGCCCCGGAATCCCCGATAATGAAAAATCACTGGTCTTCGAACCCTTTTACAGAAGTCCCCGGCATATTTCCGTCCGTGGAACCGGAATCGGGCTCTCCCTGGTGAAGAGTATTCTCGAACTGCATCGCATTACCGTCAGGATCGGCGACAAAAAGGATGGCGGAGCTGTTTTTATACTATCATTCCAATAAACACAATTTCATCATGCGCTTTTCACTTCTCGCTGTCATTTGCCCGGCAATGTTTGCCTGCTTTTCATGCCAGTCTCAAACAGTTCCAACAACATATATTTCCGATGCCGCTACCGGCAAGGTGGTTATGCTGCTCAGTGCAAAAGACGCATCACGCGCCATCATTACTGATTCAACTTATGGTTTTTTCAACCTGATTACTCCGGCAGAAATGTCTGTTCAGATGAAAAAACCGGTCACACCGGGTACTTCACGCGACAGTATGCTCCGGAATTATCTCGCTTTTCTTGCCGCTGAGCCGCTCGATTTTTCTGCAAAAAATGTGGAATTTATCAGGAGAGTTATCACTGAAATGTATGGCACCGTTGCTGCAGTCAATACAGGCATTTTGCCAGATACGATGCGCCTGATCCGCAGCAGGGAGAATCACTACGGACAGGGAGTATGGTACACACGCGAAAACTGCATCATTATTCCGGATGGCGAGCTCTCAGCCGAGAATATCAAAGCGTTCACCACAACGATGTTCCACGAGCTTTTTCATGTTTATTCCAGATTGAATCCTGGCAAAAGCAGGGAACTGTACAAATGCATCGGTTTTGAACCAATTGGTCTGGATAACCTTGTACTGCCAGAGAAATTGAGTGAGCGTGTGTTGTATAACCCCGATGGCGTTGATTACGCACAGAAAATCGAACTCAGACAATCAGATAACAGTACTATCACAGCCATTCCGGTAATCTGGTCCAATAACTATGGCTATACACAGTCAAAAAAGCGCTTTTTCGACTATGTAGAGTTTAATCTGTATCCCGTTTCAAAGGATGATACCGGCAAGTGGTTGGTAAAAGTGGAGCCCGATGGACTGAGCAGTCCGTTAAACATCAGGGATCAACCCGATTTTTTCCGCCAGATACGGGAGAACACGGGTTACATCATTCACCCGGATGAAGTACTGGCCGACAACTTCGCCTTCATCATGCGGGAGACAAAAGGAGAAGACATCAGAAAGAACCTCAAACCGGAGGGAATCAGTTTGCTGGAAGAAATCAGAAGAATAATCGGACGCTAACCGGAGACAGGCGCCAGTTCAAGCTTTATACCGTCCAGATTATCCTTCAATTTTATCTGACACCCCAGCCGGCTGTTGTCTTTCACAAAAAATGCAGAGTCAAGCATGGCCAGCTCGTCGTCGGTTGGCTCCGGCAATTCGTGATCGCTGAGCACATATACGTGACAGGAAGCACACAGCGCCATACCGCCGCAGGTGCCCTCCACTGGTAACTCATACGATTTGCACAGCTCCATCACGTTCATATTCATGTCGGTGGGCGCCTCGTACTGTTTTTCATTTCCGTCCCTGTCGGTGATAATGACAATTATTGTATTCTCCATTGTTGATCAGGAAGGCATTCCTTCGATGCCTGTAACTGTGGTGTATTTGAATGACAGTTTTTTGTCGGGATGCACCAGTCTGAAAGCTGACTGGCAGGCAAGCGTTGCCTCGTGAAATCCACAAAGAATGAGCTTCAGTTTTCCGGGATACGTATTGATATCACCTATGGCAAATATCCCGGGTACATCGGTTGAATAATCAAAGGTATTGACTTTCACAGCGTTATTATCTACGCCCAGTCCCCACTCACCAATTGGACCGAGCTTGGGGGTAAGCCCGAAAAGCGGTACAAAATAGTCAGTATCTATCCTGAAACTGCCATCTGTATCGTGCAGTACATCAAGCCCCTGCAAATGTTTGTCGCCGTGCAAACCTGTTACCTGTGCGTTGGTAACGAGCCTGACTCGCCCGGTTTCTGCCAGGTGATGTACTTTTTCAACACTGTCAAGAGCCCCTCTGAATTCGGTTCTTCTGTGAATAAGCACCAGTTCACTGGCTACTTCAGCCAGGTAAATGGTCCAGTCGAGGGCAGAGTCTCCTCCACCGGCAATCACAACTCTTTTGTTTCTGAACATCTCCGGATCCCGTACGAAATACTCTATACCATTTTCTTCAAAACGGGAGATATTCTCCAGTGGTGGCTTGCGCGGTTCGAAGCATCCGAGGCCACCGGCGATGAAAATTGCCGGAGCCATCAGTTCCAGACCCCGGTCAGTAACCACCCTCCAGCGCCCATCTTCTGCCTTTTCGATTGTCTCCGCTCTGTGACCGAGTGAAAATTCGGGTTTGAAAGGGGCTATCTGCTGCAGAAGATTCTGAACCAGATCGCCTGCCAGTACGCTGGGGTAGCCCGGAATGTCATAGATAGGTTTTTTGGGATAAATTTCGGTTAACTGTCCGCCCGCCTGCGGGAGGACATCAATCAGGTGACAGCGCAATTTGAGGAGTCCGGCTTCAAAAACGGCAAACAAGCCTACCGGGCCGGCTCCGATGATAATAATGTCTGTCTCTGCTTGACCTTGATGCATGTTGATTGGTTATTTATGATTCATTCCGGTCAGAATCGGCCATTTCGCTTCCTCTTCCCGTAGTAGTCCTTTTGGGGTGTTCTGGTCATGTCAAAGGCCATTTGACCGGTCAGCGCGCCCGCAGCGCCCAATAAAGCGCCGACAAGTGTAGTGACGCCCAGAATTCCTTTGCTGCCAACTCCCTGAAACAATTCGCCAATTTTGGCCGAGAGTATTCCGTCATTGGCATTGTCGGCTAGCCATGCGGCCAGTCCCCACACCAATGCTCCGGCTGCAAAGCCTGAAAGAAAGGCGATGAAGCCGGATCGTTGAGGCAGCAGAAAAATGGCTATAGCGGCAAAAGGTGCTATGGTCCACCATGGCAGACCGAAGCGGCAAAGATTGCCCAAAACAAAAATAACGGCCATGGCGGCCAGCATGTTCTTTGTCATATCGGAAAATGATGCTGATTATCTGGATGAACAGACCACTTTTTTTACAATGCGGTCAGATTGCTCATCCGCGTTTTTCATAAACAGGAGCGGATAATACTCACCTTTTGCCCATGTATCGAGCATATTGTCGTAGTACCTGCTTCCCGGATTGCCCGATTGCCCGCCCGGATAAACGCCCTGAGCCCTGACTTGTTCACCGAGTTCCACGATTACTCTCCAGGAGGGGCCAAGTGTTCCGTTGATGGCATTGGGTGCTGATGTATGTCCTCCCACCGATATATTAAGGCGACTGAACGCATCAATGAGCGCCAGATGCTTCACATTAAGTGGTTTAAAAACACCCCAGCTTATTTTTCTTTCAGGATGATTGTTGAAATATGCAATCATTTTTCTGAAGGACGCATTTACTATGTCTTTGGCCGTTTCTCTCGGTGCTGTACCAACCACATCAAAAAACACACAGGATGTATCCGTTTGCATCAGTTCTATCCAGCGCCATATTTCTGGATACAGCACTTCTGTACCCGATTTTTCCATTATGTCCATCTCGTCCCAGGTCATGCGGTAACATGAATCGCTCCATACCTCATAGTAGGGAGGAGCCGTAAGGGTGGCATCGTATCTGAAACTCCAGCCTTTAAGTTCATTTACTATACGAAGTTCTTCCTCCGTCAGTGCACGGGTATCGAGCAGATTCAGCATGGCAGGAAGGCAATCGGCAGCACGCTGGGAGAAATTATCCAGCTGAATTGTCTTCATACTGTCAGGTGTTGCGCCACTCAGCCGGTCGAGGCGATCATATATCCGGCGACTTCTGAAATCCTCGAAGCCACCCAGATAGTAGTATGGGTATGATGGCGGCGTGGAGTGCTGGTTAGCCGAAAAAACAAATCCGCGGGAGGGGTTTTTCATGGATGGCACTTCTTCCCAGGGGACAAACCCTTTCCAGGCATTTGCTGATATACTGCCGTCCTGAATAAACCTGCCCTGCTCCTTGTCCCTGAGCGGATAATGGCCCTGTACCTGAAGGGCTATATCTCCTGAAGCAGAGGCGAACACGAAATTCTGTGCAGGCGTATCAAAACCAACCAGTGCTTTTTTGTAATCATCGTAAGATTTTCCGGTATTCAGCCCCAGAAAGACCTGAAGAATACTGAGTTCCGGCACATCGTGGGCCGTCCAGCGCAATGCACAATCCCGAAGGGGGTGGTCTGCAATATTGTCGTACGGCATTGGTCCCCAGGCAGTATATCTGACTGTATCCCTGACAGCCGGTTTTCCCTTTACCCCTATTTCCTCCACTTTAAACTCAACATCGCGGGGTGCTCCATCCAGCAAGTAACTTTTTCTTGAGCTGTCGGTCCACTTGACCCGGTACAAATCACTTACATCATGTCCGACGTTGGTTACACCCCAGGCGATATGTTCGTTAAATCCAATCACAACACCGGGTGTTCCGGGTAATGATACACCATAAACATTGCCCAGGGGAGAATGCAGCTGAACCTGATACCAGATCGAAGGGAGCGTCAGATTCAGATGCGGGTCGTTCGAGAGTAGCGCATGTCCGTTGGCCGTTTTCACCGGACTGACCGCCCAGTTATTGCTTCCGACAAAATAGTCACCGGGTGTTGCTGCTTCATCTGCGGGAATTTTTCCTTCAATGGCGCCATATACCGGGCTTAATGAACGGCGTCCCGTACGTACCTTTTTGACCCATTGCCCGGTATCCGGTATGATTGGCATTTGCTTCGGATTCCACTCAGGATACAAATAATCGAAGGTATCCCGCCCAAGGGCTGCCAGCGCATTCGTTGCTTCCAGATCGTCAAATTTTGAGCACAGAGTCTCCGCCATTGATTCGGTTACCAATGCCGACTTGAGAATGCTCCATTTCTCCGGCGAGTAATTCAGCAGTTTGAACTCGATCGGGTAATCTGCTGGCTTCAACTGATCAATCCAGGCGTTCACACCATCAGCGTATGCCTGCAGAACAGCCATTGTTTCGGGTGATTTCACCCATCCTTTCAGGTCATTTTCGGCGGCGAAAAGCAGCCCTTTTCTTCTGGAATTCCGGTCAACCTGCAGGGTTCTCTCTCCAAGCACTTCCGAAAGCCGGCCCGAGGCCTTTCGGGCCGTGATGTCCATCTGAAATAACCTGAAACGGGCAGTGATATATCCCTGAACCCGCACCGCATCTTCCAAGTTTTCTGCAAAAATATGCGGAACCAGAAGATCATCAAACGCTACGCTGACTTTCCCTTTCAACCCCGGAATATTCATGTCTGTCAACTCCGGCCCTCCCGACGATTCAGCATTTCGCCAGAAACCCGTAAATGGATTCAGAAACTGCCCAATGACAGGCAAGGGCTTGCCGCCCAACTGATGCTGAACTGACAACAACCAGATCAATCCGGAAGTAAGCAGAAGTGAAAACAAAAACCGAATAATGCGCATAGGGAAACGAAGTAATGAGACAAACTCGCAGAGTCAATCGCGAAGGTAAGCACGATGCAGGATTAATCAAGAAGTTTGATGGCTAAAATGGCGCAACGTCTGTTTGTTACTCTCCCGCAAAGTCCGCCATAATCCCCCGGATAAACTCCGGTAAATTTCTTGACTTAACTTTTTTGTGTTGAGCCAAAAAGGCAAATGTGTTGTAAATATATTACTAAAGCATATTATTAGTTAAGCAAACAAAAATAATTTATCAAAAATTTGTCTGTATTCAATATCCTCCATAAAATTGCACCAAGTAGTTTTTGTGTTTATTTGTTTGGGTTAGAATCCCTCGCTGCCAAAAGCGAG
>JBDLWO010000165.1:0-4469 GCA_039804245.1 Bacteroidota bacterium | reverse complement strand
TGGCTGAATGTACTGGCGCCGCAGCCGACAAACCCGGAATTTCCAAAATTGTGGATATCCGGATTGATCGGCAGCCGCCCTCCATCGTGAGCATGGAACCAGCAGACGGAGTATATGAAGTGGGCGATGAAATCTCCTTTACCTTCGACAAACCCATCAATACCAGCAAGTTTTTGCCTCCATTCTTCAACAGTCTGGGCAAAATAGATGTATTCGATGCGTCAACCAGTCAGCTGATACCCACTAAAGTAACGGCATATCAGAACAAGATTTTCATCGTGCCGGAGATCCAGAATGAGTTTGTGGAGAACAGAATACTGCGGATCGAACTGAAGAATCTGCAAGATCTGGCCGGTAATACCACAGGCCCACTGCCCATGAAATGGCTCAACAGAATTCCGGAGATATACGTGAACCGGAATGAACTTTCGTGGCTCACCGATTCGGTGGGAATGACCAAGCCGGTTGACAAGACAAGATTCGTTGTGGCCAATATTCACAACGGAGCAGGCTATCCGGTACCGTTTGAAATACGGGATTATCCAGACTGGATTCACGTGGTACCCAACGCGGGTACACTCGCGCCCAATGAAATACGATCCATTGTGTTTACGGCCGATTCCTCACTGGCATTCGGCTACTGGCGTGACTCAGTGACGCTTCGCTCGCTCCCTGGTATAGCTCCTCCTCTCGCATTTATGGGTGGTGATGAGCGGATACCCATCGGCGTCAGGGTGGTTTGCAAGCCACCAGAATGGGATCTGGATCCGGCACAGTTTGAGAACAGCATGAATATGGTGGTGAAACTGAATGTGCAGGGCAGCATATCCAGTGATGTGGAAGATATTCTGGGTGCTTTCATTGGCGGACAGTTGCGCGGGCGTGCAAACATTCAGTACGTACCGCAGGTGAGTTTGCCTGATAACAAGGTTTACCTCGCGTATATCACGATTTATGGTTCCTCATCAGACTTGAACAAACCTGTCAGTCTGCAGATATGGGATGCATCTGCCTGTCTGCTTTACGGAACAATCTCGGAAAGTTACACGTTTACACCTGATGGAATAACCGGTGTGACAACTAACCCGGCCACGGCGACCACCAACAGTATGGTGCTCAGGCAAATTCCCATTACTACGGGCTGGAACTGGATTTCGTTCAATCTGGCATTCTCCAATCCGGCCATTAATCCGGCCCTCAGCAGTCTGAAATATCCGGCCAACGATCTGATCAAGAGTCAGACGCAGTTTGCCAATTATTACAACACTTCGTGGGTAGGCAGCCTGACTACGCTCAACAACCGGAGGTTGTACCAATACCGGGCCGACCGGGCTGATACGATTCAGATGCTGGGGCTGGTACTCCCCGACACCATGTCGGTGTATCTCAGAACCGGCTGGAACTGGATAGGTTACCTCCCGTCCTATGCACTGTCGGTCAACAGCGCATTCTCCAATCTGGTCACCGATGGCTGGCTGCAGGCTGAAGATCTGGTAAAAAGCCGGACAGGCTTTGCACAGTATATTGTAACGCCTGTCTATACCGGATGGGTGGGCAGCCTGAACTATATGATGCCGCCAAACGGTTATCAGCTCAAACTGAACAAGGCCGGTGTTACCAGTGCAAAACTGACCTATCCGCCCTCCGGATTTAAAGGAGAGGAGAGTCCCACAGCCAATCGTGGGGGTAATTTGCCGTCGTTCTGGACGGTTGACCCTTCACAATATGAGAAAAGTGCCACACTGATCGGGATGTTGAGTGCCAACGGCGTGAATCTGACGGGTGCCACGATGGAACTGGGTGCCTTTATGGGCAACGAGGTACGCGGTTCGGCACAGGCACTTTTCATCGAGCCGCTGAACAGTTATCTCTTCTTCCTGACATACTACTCTAACAACAGTGGCGACCCTGTTACCTTCAAATTGTATAACGGCGATAACGGTACGATATGCGATCTGAATGAAATGGTATTTTTCACTGCAGACAACCACCAGGGAAGCGTGGATCAGCCGGTGCTGTTCACCTGTAACGACCTGACAGGTACAGACGAGATATCCGGGTTGACCGGACTCGACGTCAGACCCAATCCGTTCAGCCAGTCAACAGAGATCAGGTTCAATCTGCCCTCGGCGTCTCCGGTTTCTGTCACGGTTACAGACCTGAGTGGCAAGACAGTATCGTGGTTTGAAGGTGCAGGAATAGCCGGACTTAATTCACTTGAATGGAAGGGAACTTCCGACAACGGCATACCGCTTCAGCCGGGTGTCTATTTTCTGAAACTGAAATCTGACGCCGGACAGGCTATTCGCAGGGTAATACTGCAGCGATAAACTGCTACCCCGTCTGTTCATTGTGAAAAGTAAAAACATGACACATCAATCTCTGTCTATATCGGGCGCGCTGCATACGCAGTTGCGCAGTCACTTCATTTCCTTTTTGCTCATCATGCTGTTAACCCGGTTAACTGCTGGCGTTTTGCACGCCAGTCAGCCGGTTTCGCCGCCCAACTGGACTGTTGATCCGGGTGCATTCCAGTACAGTATGAGCATCAATGCCAGGGTGCAGTATCTGGGTATACCAACGAATGCACCGGGCAATCTGGTGGGTGTGTTTGTGGGAAATGAACTGCGCGGTGTAGCCAGTCCGGTGGATGTAGGAGGCGATATGTACTATTTCATTACGGTCTATTCCAATATAGCTGCCGGTGAAAATCTGAAATTCAAAGTATATTATCAGCCTGATGATGCTGTTTATGTCTCCCTGCAGGCGCTTTCATTTACTACCAACCTGGTAGTGGGTGATATCCCCAATCCCTACTGGATATCGGTAGATAACTCGACGGATCTCCCGCCGTTTCTTTCACCAATTCCAAATGATACGACGCTGGTGGGTATTCCCTTTGAAACGATTGACCTGGCCGGTTATCTTGTGAGCGACGACGGGGATCCTGTTGTTTACTCCGCGGTGCCGGGCGCCAATCTGACAGCTTCAGTCAGTGGTTCCATCCTCACTGTGGGTCCGGTATCAGGTACATGGACGGGTACGGATACAGTTCGGGTTATTGCTACGGAACAGACTTCCAACATGAAGAGTGCGGCAACTACGCCGAAGTTTACCGTGAATCCTTATTATGCTCCACCTGTGTTGAATACCATTCCGTCACAGAGTATCAATGTGGGACAGCAATTTGCCAGTTATGATCTCGACAGTTCGCTGGTCTTTACCGGTTCCTGTCGCGCTTACGATTATTACGTTACGCCATTCAGCGGTTCTGCAGCCAGTCAGGGATGGTCGCCGCCACCGCCCGGCTCCGGTCCGATGACCGTTACCGCTCGCGTATTGTTCGATGACATACAGTTGGCTGGCAGCGGCACACAACTGGCTGCCTTTCTCGGAAGCACACTTGTTGGCACTGCCAATCCGGTTGGTACGTCTCCTGATATTACATACACCCTTACGCTGGCCAATCTGGGTACGGGTAATATCACGTTCAAATTTTACGATGCGACCAGGCAATATCTCTACACACTGAACAGCAGTCTGGCGTTTGTTTCCGGCGGGTCGGCCGGCACATCCGGCTCTCCGTATATCATTCAGCTTTGTCCGTTTACACCCGGTATCAATTCATCCGGAGTAGCGACTTTGGCTATCAACGACAATGACTGGCTTGGTACACTACCGGTAAACTATGTGGTGAGCGACTGTATGTTTCCTGCGCTCACCTCCCGTCGCGATACCTCGACAGCAAGTTATACCCGCTTTTACAGCCCGAATCCTGTTATCACCTCGGCATCAACTGTCAGTTTTCAGGAAAACACCTGTCTGCAGGTGTACAACACACAGTCATACGATCCGAACTATACGGAAGGGAGTGGACTGACTTATACGATCACTGGTGGTGCAGACCAGAGCAAGTTCAGCATCAATGCGGCTACGGGTGTACTTTCCTGGAATAATTTCGCTCCAGATTTTGAGGCGCCTGCTGATGCTGATGCCAATAATATATATCTGGTTACTGTTCAGGTGTCAAATCCCAATATGCTGACTGGACAGGTAAACCTTCAGGTAACAATAACCAACAATACAACAGAGAGTTTTACACCCACTATCAATGGGGGGGCACCTGTTTGCCTGACAACTTCCGTGGTGCTTTCGGCTTCCGGTGGTGGTACCTATTTGTGGAGTACCGGACAAACTACTTCCAATATCGGTGTTACTACAGTTGGTACCTACACCGTTACCGTGACCAACAATGTGCTGTGTACAGGAGTGGCTACCGCCATTGTCAACCAGTCTCCGACGGTCAGTCTGGCGGGTTCTTCTTCAACAGTGTGTATTGGTGATCAGATACTCCTCATGTCGGCTCCGTCGGGCGGAACGGGCCCATATACCTATTCCTGGACTGGCCCAAACAGTTATACAGCATCCGTTGAAGATCCGGCGCCATTTGCTGCCTCACAGGCTGCAGG
>JBDLWO010000164.1:0-19736 GCA_039804245.1 Bacteroidota bacterium | reverse complement strand
ATTGATTTCAGTTTCCTGCCTCCGGTTCACGCTTCTCTCAACGCGCTTACTGCTGTTATCCTGGTGGTTGCGTTCATACACATCAAAAACGGGAGAGTGGAGCAGCACAGGAAAGCAATTTATGCGGCCATGTTCACCTCTGCACTGTTTTTGCTCAGTTATGTCCTGTACCATTTCACTACGCCGGAAACACGTTTCGGGGGTGAGGGAGTAGTCAGGTACATTTACTTTTTCATTCTCATTACCCACATTATACTCGCCGCGCTGACACTTCCGTTCATACTGCTGACTTTCAACAGGGCATATACGGATCAGTTTGACCGCCACAGGAAGATGGCTCGCTGGGTTTTCCCGCTGTGGCTCTATGTGGCTGTTACCGGACCGATCTGTTACCTGATGCTCAAACCATATTATTGAACCTGAAAAAAAGGTATTATGCGTTCGTTTTTTCAAAAATCCGCATTGTTACTCTTCTTTTTGATGGCATTTTATGCCTCTTCCCCGGCCCAGTGTGCCATGTGCAAGGGGGCAGCCGAAACCGCACTGAAACAGGGCGGAGGTGATCCTCAGGGGCTCAATAACGGTATTTTGTATATGCTTGTATTGCCCTATCTGTTAGTAGGCGCCATAGGTTTCTGGTGGTGGAAGAACAGGAGGGATGAGAATGATCCGCCAATCGCGGAGATGCTCGGGGAGGAAGAGTAAATTCAGAACTCGTCTGAAGCGGTTTGCCTGAGATCTTTGCCTGTCTTCCAGATTTGCCAGCACCACCATGCGGCGAGAACAGGTGCCACGATCAGACTGAGACTGTTATAGTAGAGCGCACTTTCCAGGTCAAAATGAATGAGATGCATAACAGCTCTCGTCATCCCGCAACCGGGGCACTCGATATCAAAGAATCTTTTGGACGGGCACAGGGCCGGGCCACTGTCGAAGTAACCGGCTGGCAGGACAAGCAGGATGATCGGAATCAGTATCATGACCGCGATCATTACGGCTGCTGTTATCTTGTTTTTTTTCATTTTATCGTAGAACAGCCGCGGTGTTGAACGTCAACACCGCGGCTGTTGTGTTGAATGGCAGACGACTACTTGTAGTATTCTTTCATTTTTGTCAGTGCGTGGATAAGTCCGGGCAGCCAGCATAGCATGGTAAGCAGCAGGTTGACAATCCAGTCGGAGCCATCCCAGTCGGAGAAGAGACCCATTGCAATCCAGGCCAGGCCAAAGATAGCCAGCAGGATATAGACATTCTTGTCAATATCAGGTTCGCTGTTCTGCAGATCGCCGAGTTCGTTTTTAACTTTGATCTGAGCGGCTTTCAACGCGACAGCGTTTTTAATTCCGAGGCGTTGACCGGTCATCTCGCGATACTTTGCCGGAGTTAGATCAAGAAACTTTTCCGCGCCTATTTTGACGAGGTTAGGATCAATTTCTCTTACGGCTGCAGCACTGTTCATGTCATTCAGACAGACAGTTGTTTCGGCCTTCGCGTTTGCTGCGAGCGAAAACAGAAGGACCATTGCAAGGCAGAGTTGTTTCATAGTACAAGTAATGTGTTGGTTATGCCTACTCTCTCCGGGCTTTTCGGCTTCGGCCCGTTTTTTGGTAGCGCCAAGTTACAACACGCTGATGTCACTATTACTGACGTTAAGATTTTTAAAACAAAAAAGCTGTGAAAAATCACCTGATTTCGGGAGTACACGGTATTTTCTGTTATGTTTCGTGCCACTTTTTTGGCCTCGTGACAATTTCTGCCCATTTTTGCCCCGAATAAACGATTGTCATGAAAATAGCCGTATTCCCGGGGTCATTCGATCCTATAACTGTTGGACACGTTGATCTGGTCAAGCGTGCATTGCCTCTTTTTGATAAAATTGTGGTAGCCGTTGGCATCAATTCATCCAAGAAGTATCTGTTTCCCCTGGAGCAGCGCATTGAATGGCTGAAGCTGGTGTTCAGTGCGTATGAAAAGGTGGAAGTTGACCATTTCAGGCATCTGACCGCACATTACTGTCAGAAAATCGGTGCGAGGTACCTGCTTCGCGGGTTGAGAAACGCTTCTGATTTCGATTATGAGAAAACCATATCCCAGGTGAATCATATAGTGGGGGCCGGGATTGAAACTGTTTTTCTCATCTCGCAGCCGGAATATTCGCATATCAGCAGCACGATAGTCAGGGAGGTGATAATTGGTGGCGCCGATGCAACACCCTTTCTCCCTCATGAAATCAGAATTGAGCCGTTCAATCCGTAACCACAGTTACATACTGATGCTGTTTTTCGGTGTACCTTTGTGCATCCTGTCAGAATACCGAACAGGCTCCAGGCCCTTTTCACCATTTCCAAATTCAACACTATGACAGACGCAATTTTTTCAGTTCCGCAACCGGTTAACGAGCCTGTATGGAACTATGCTCCCGGTTCCCCGGAGAAGCTGGCGCTTAAAAAGGCGCTCGCGGAAGCCAAAGCAACACAGAAGGATGTGCCTATGTATATAGGAGGCAGGCATGTTTTCACCGACGAAAAGGTGGCCATGCGCCCTCCGCACGAACATGCGCACATACTCGGATATCACGCCCGCGGAACTGCAGAGCACGTTAAAAACGCCATAGCAGCTGCTCTCAGTGCCAAACCGGCATGGGAGGCCATGCCATGGCAGGAGCGGGCTGCCATATTTCTCCGTGCTGCCGATCTTCTCACGGGCCCGTATCGCGCGCGTATGAGCGCGGCAACCATGCTGTGCCAGAGCAAAAACGCCTTCCAGGCTGAAATTGACTGTATCTGTGAACTGGCTGACTTCTGGAGATATAACGTATATTTCATGCAGGAGATATACAAACAGCAGCCGGCCAGCGCCCGTGGCATGTGGAATCGCACCGACTGGCGTCCGCTGGAGGGTTTTGTATTTGCCCTGACACCATTCAACTTTACTGCTATTGCGGGCAACCTGCCCACTGCTCCCGCCATGCTGGGTAATGTAGCCGTGTGGAAACCGGCTGAGTCGCAGATATATTCTGCCTCGCTCATCATGGAAATACTGGAAGAAGCCGGTCTCCCTGCCGGTGTTATCAACCTGGTATATGTTGATGGCCCCACCATCGGAGATATTGTTTTCAGGCATCCTGAGTTTGCCGGTATTCACTTCACAGGCAGTACCGGAGTCTTTCAGCGTATCTGGAAAACCATAGGAGAGAATATCGCCGGTTACAAATCATATCCGCGTATTGTTGGAGAAACAGGCGGAAAAGATTTTGTGATGGCACATTCGTCGGCTGATCCGAAAGCACTGGCAGTGGCACTCGGCAGGGGAGCCTTCGAGTTCCAGGGACAGAAATGCTCGGCGGCTTCGCGCGCGTACATACCCGCGAGCCTCTGGCCTCAGGTAAAGGAATATCTGCTGGCCGATCTGAAAACCATGCAGATGGGTACTACGGAAGATTTCCGCAATTTTGTCAATGCTGTGATTGATGAAAAGGCATTTGATAAAATATCAGCCTACATTCAGGAGGCAAAAAAATCGGACAAGGTAAAAGTGATTGCGGGAGGCAACTCCGACAAGTCTGCAGGATATTTTGTTGAACCAACTGTACTGGAAGTCAGTGATCCACATTATGTCACCATGTGCGAGGAAATATTTGGTCCGGTACTGACGGTATATGTGTATGAAGACGGGCAGTTTGAGCAGACACTCGAACTGACAAACACCACGTCACCCTATGCACTCACCGGCGCGATATTCGCCAGAGACCGTGCTGCCATTGAACTGGCGAATAACAGTTTGCGACATGCTGCCGGTAACTACTACATTAACGACAAACCCACCGGTGCTGTTGTGGGTCAGCAGCCATTTGGCGGCGGTCGGGCATCCGGAACAAACGACAAGGCCGGCTCAATGATAAATCTGTATCGCTGGCTGTCGCCGCGCACAATGAAAGAAACGCTGGCGCCACCAACAGATTATCGCTACCCGTTTCTCGCAGAGGAGTAATGAGAAGAAAAAATAACGAGACTACCCTGGCAGAAGCCATGCAGATGATGCTCAACGAGTTTCGTCTGGGTACTGAACTCCACGAGCGGAGAATTCAGAGCATTTGGCATAATCAGATGGGAAAAACAATCTCGACCTATACTTCCGGCATTGCGGTGCGGAAAAATATACTCTACCTGAGTATAATTTCCGCACCGCTGAAGCAGGAGCTGTCTTATTCAAAAGATAAAATAAGAGCGTTGATTAACAAAGAGCTCGGGGAGGAATACCTCGAAGACGTTGTAATTCGTTAGTAAATACCCGGCGGTACTTTCCCCGCCCAAATACTTTCTCCAAAAATCGGTATATTTTTGCCACTGGAGGCAACCATTTTTTCATCAGGTACATCATCAGTTTTGTAATCGTACATAATGCAACAATTCAGCGATCAGGAATTGGTTAGCGGGATCCTGCGGGGTAGTCCGGCGCATCAGTTGGCGCTGTATAAACAGTACAGTGTACCGATGTTCCGGGTATTACTTCGTTTTTCCCGGGACAAATCCGAGGCTGAAGATATGTTGCAGGACGGGTTTGTGCGTGTGTACAGGGATATCGTGCAATACAGGGGCGACGGGGCTTTGGGCGGATGGATCAGGCGCATTATGGTAAATACAGCACTGAGCCATTTGCGCAAACAGAAGGATTTTGTGAAAGATGTGCCCGATTTCGCACCCTACGAGGCAAAATTTCATACTGATGAGGATTTTGTCTCCCAGCTCGATGTGCAAACACTGATGGGATACCTGCAAAAGCTGCCGCCAGGCTATCGGGCAGTTTTCAACTTGTATGCCATTGACGGTTACAGTCACGAGGAAATCGCCGAACAACTCGGTATTACTGTTGGTACCAGCAAGAGTCAGTTGTTCAAAGCGAGAGAATACATCAAAAAAATCATTGACAAGTCCTTCATTCCTTCCAGATAATCCATCTCGTAAACTGATCCGCAATGACTGATCCGAAAGAATTGAACACCATAGACAAATTGTTCCGGGATACCTTCAGCAGCCTCCCCGACACACCCGCTCCGGATGGCTGGGATATCCCGTCGGAACGGGTCTGGATGCGTATCCGCCGGGAAATCGGCTTCCCGCCTGCTGCCACTGGCAGTAACAGCAGATGGATGCTGGCTGCACTCACTGTCGGTATGGTTGTTGCCGGTATTTACTGGCTCCGGTCCACGGGTAGTGATACACCGGAATTGAATAACAAGGCCAGTGAAATTCCGACTGCTCCCCGGGTTATCGCGGCGGAATCATCAGATTCGGAGGATAATTCTGCGGAAGTATCTTCTGGAGTCAGAAGTATTCCTTTAAACAAAGGAAAGGAAGAGACCCCGGAGGCTCCGTCAGGTCGTCAGACAGCAGGAGAAGATGCGGGCACAAATCGAATGAAAGGCGCAGCACCCCTGCCCGGTACATCAAGGCCGGTAGCTCCCAATACTACAGAAGAACGCAGGGCAGCATTGGAACAATTGTGGCGTACACCGCTTGAGATGTTGCCAGTGCCTCGCAAGTAATATTTTTACATGGCTTTTATCCAGGCTTTTATCAGTCCAACACCCTCGTTATGAACGAGTTGTCTGCCTGACTCCGGCATCCGTATGCCCGGATCAGTGCTTTTGAGGCGGTATAACAGAATACTCTCATCCGGCTTTCCCGGTACTATTCCATATTTTCTGTCACCACTGCCTCTTCCGGCTGCTACCGGAGGCTTCATAACTCCCAGTCTTTCGCGGTCAACCTGAGTTGCCTCCAGGAACATGCCGCTCGTGCTTGCAGGTCCGTGAGGATTATGGCAGTGGGCACAGTTACCTTCCAGATAGGCCCGGGCGCCTTTTTCCAGCAACAACGCATCAGCATGGCCGGGGTCCTCAACAGTTGTATAATCGAACAAAGCAGGGATCTTTGATTGATCGGGGAGCTGCGACAGACGGCCTGAGGCAGCCCAGTGTTGCAGCTGGTTTTTCCGGTTCAGTTGAGCCGCATTTACACCGATGGGAGTAAATTTTCCGTCGTAGGAATGGCAGCCCTTGCACTGATTGGTATTGGGCACAACATAATCAAGATGTATCAGTTTGCCATCCCTGTTTTTCCATTCAACGGGGAATGTGACTCCGGCCACTTCCAGAACAGCATCGGTCTGTGATTCATTCCATACATAGGTAAGCGCCTTCCATCCGTTACTACCTTTTAACAAAAGTCTGGTTTCAGCCATTTTACAGCCTGTACCGGGGCGGCTGACATCGTTGTAGTAGAAAAAATTCTTGATAATGACAGATCCGTCGGGAAAACCGAACGCTCCCTGATCTGTATAGGTCAGGGACGTGCCCGGAGGCAGATAGATAAACCGCTTTTTTTCCGCATAATCAGTAAAAAGCGGCGCATTTACCTCATATTCAAAAACGCCTTCAGCAGGGTTGAGATCAGAAAGATTTCCGGAAAAAAACCTGTAGTCGGACAAGTGCAGTTCAGGAGTACCGGTACTTCCGGTGTTGAAAGACAATCCGGTAACAAGTGAGAGAATAATGATCCCTGCGGTGAAAATTTTGAATGGGAATCCGGTGGTCATTTGTTGCAGTTGAAATAGGTCATGCTCCTGGAGATTCGGTCGCTCATCAGACTGAGCTTATCGGCCTGCAGGTTAGCGAAAGATCCGTTTTCATTTTCACCGATACAAATACGGTAAGAAGGCCGGAATGATCCGTCGGCATTCACCCATTCAGGGTTGACTATTCCATCATAGAGTATATGCGGTACATTTCTGCCAAATTTCCACCAGAAGATAAAACCGAGTTTGTTTTTCAGGGTGGGCATCCGGCGGCCTGCCGAGTAGATATTATCGTGAACTGATATATTGGACGGGTATGGAATGTAAGATTTATCGTTGATGGGTGTTTCGGTAATATAGTAACTGACGATACCCGTTGAAACAGTTTTGTTTTCCCATATTTTATTGTTGTAAACCTCCACATCATTGGTGGCCAGCACCATAACGCCGGTTCCTGCGGGTACAGTACCCACGATATTGCCTTTTGGTGCGAAGTTTCTGTAGTTATTGCGCGCAACGAGATTGTCATATACCATCACATGTCCCCCCCGTTTTTTGGGCAGATCGGGCAGGTCGAATACCAGAATTCCGCCGGTGTTTTCGAAGGCGTGATTTTTCCATACCCATGCGTTGGTGGTATTTTCAATTTCAATACCGGCCACGTTATTCTTGGCAGTACACTCTGTAACCCAGACGCTGTCGGATTGTCCGACATAAATACCGGCATCTGAAGCGCCAATGGCAGTACAGCGTTCGATACGGACCTTCTGGCATTGTACCGGATAGAGCGCGTAGGAGCCATTCGATTCATCCGGCCTGCCGGTCCAGCGTGCAGTAATATCGCGGAAGATGATACCATTTACATTCTGGGTTTTGATAATATCACCTTTGGCGTCTTCGATGGTGAAGTTTTCCAGTATGATATTGGCGCTGTTTGTCACCTTCAGTCCTTCTGCGCCCTGTTTCTGGTTTTTGAAGGAGATGACCGTTTTGTCCTGACCTGCACCGCGTATGGTCACATTTTTTTTCTCGTCGAGGGAAAGCGTGTTGGAGATAGTGTAGTTTCCGGCCGGAATTTCGATGATATCGCCATCTTCGGCGAGAATACATTGAGTCTGGATACGTTTTTCTACATCAGACTGGGCATGAATGTCGTGAAAGACAGGAATCAGAAGGAGGGTGGCGGAAAGATATCTGAGCATAAAGCTGGCGTTTTGGCCGGCAAGTTAATAGCGCTTTACCGACTCTACAATGTAAAGGGGTCTGTTTTTGATTTCGCTGTAAATGTTTGAGAGATAAATGGACATTACATACAGGTTAAGGCATGTAATAGCGAAAAAGACAGAGATGATAACAACGAGGAAAGCCCATCCGGAGAGTGATTCGGCATGATCGCCGAAAATATCCGTGCTGGTGAGTTTTACCTTGACAGCGTTGTAAACGGCTGTACAGGCAACGATGACGGAGAACATAAAAATCCAGAGCAGTAGTGAGCGCAGAAAGGTGGTGAAAGACGTTACTGCTACCAGGGCGGTGCGGAACTGTTCGCCGAAACCGGCTTCGGGGGTGGGGTGTAACGGTACGTCCACATCAATAAATCCGGTTTTGTAGCCAACCAGTGCGTAATTGGCTTTCAGGTAGCGGCTGTTTTCGCGCAGGCGCAGCAGCGAATTGAGTGCTCTGCGACTGATGATCCGTGAATGGTGTGCCCATGGGTCAATTTGTAGACGGGAATACTTCTTCAGTATATAGTAAAAAATATGGTAGAGTACCTTTTGTGTTGCGGGAAGTTTGCGCTCGCGTGCACGCAAGTAAACAACGTCGAATCCTTCACGGCAGATATCCCACAGTCTGGTAATCAGATCGGGGTTATGGGCGAAGTCTGATTCGAAAAGAACAGTGTAGTCGCCATTTGCGCGGTCGAGGCCGGCCAGAATGGCATTGTCCCTGTTTACAGCCGAGCTCAGGTTCAGCAGGAATATCTGTTTTCTGAGTTCCTCGGGAAGAGGTTTGATGATATTGTCAATCGTGGTAAGGTCGCGCTGGTTATTGACCAGTACAATTTCAAAGTCGGAGAAGTTTGCCTGCAGCGTACGGTACACGGCCGTTAGCCACGCTGGCAGGGCGAGCAGATCATTCTGGCTGTTCAGGATACCAACTACTGATATGAACGACTGGCGGATCATGCAATCAGACAGTTTCAGGTTCGAGGTTGGCGTAAAGTTCTTCCATTTCGTCGAGGATACCGAACAGTACTTCAGGTTCCATTTCAGTGACTAACCGGGCTCTGAATGTTTTGATGTGAGGCAGGTCGCGGAAATACGGGGAGTAGTGACGTCTCATCTCAAGAATACCCAGCTTGGGGCCTTTCCAGGCGAGGCTGTCTGACAGGTGTTGTTTTGCTGCCCGTACCCTTTCGTGAATATCGGGCGGGGGGAGTAACTCTCCCGTGAGGAAGAAATGTTTGATTTCCCGGAAAATCCATGGGTAGCCTATACTGGCTCTGCCGATCATGATACCATCTGTACCGAAGCGATTGCGGTATTCGAGTGCTTTTTGAGGGCTGTCCACATCGCCGTTGCCAAAAATGGGAATATTCATGCGGGGATTATCCTTTACGCGGGCAATCCAGGTCCAGTCGGCCTCACCCTTGTACATCTGGGCGCGAGTACGTCCGTGAATGGTAAGTGCCTGAATACCGGCATCCTGGAGTCGTTCGGCTACATCAACAATATTGATGGAGGAGTCGTCCCAGCCAAGACGGGTTTTGACAGTGACGGGTTTCTTTGTGCTTTTTACGACGGAGGCGGTCAGTTCAACCATTTTCGGGATATCCCGGAGAAGTCCGGCGCCGGCCATACGGCATGCTACCTTGGCAACCGGGCAACCGAAGTTGATGTCAATTACATCGGGATTTTTGGCCTCGATCATTTCGGCAGCCTCGATCATATTTTCTACCTGACCGCCGAAGTACTGGATACCGATGGGTCGTTCGTAGTCGAAAATTTCGAGTTTTTTCAGTGAGTTCATGGCGTCGTGCACCAGACCGTCGGCACTGATGAATTCTGTATAAACCATATCTGCGCCCTGTTCCTTGCAGAGTTTGCGAAAGGGCGGGTCGCTTACGTCCTCCATTGGGGCAAGGAGGAGCGGGAAATCCCCGAGGTCAACGTTGCCAATTCTGACGTTTCCTTTATTTTTATCGTTAATTTCCGGCATTAGACACACTGATTGCGGTAAACGGTGCAAAGGTAACGTTTCCTGCCGTGAATTTGTCGTACCTTTCAGTCGCCAAGACCTTGTATGTCAAGAACTGTTTTTCTGATACTTTTTCTGGTGTGCTTTGCCCTGATTGCCGGAGCACAGGGTGTTGTGCAGCGCCGCACAGACTTCTCCTGCGAAGGTTGTCGTCCCGGGGAGGCACTGGTGAAACTGAGTCGGGAAACGGGTATTAATATTGTTTTCAGCGACAGGCTTTTTGATGGTTGCGGGGCCTCGGCCTGGAATTTTCGTCAGGCCCCGGTGGCCGAGGTACTCGACAGGATCAGTGCCTGTGCGAAGGTCAGCTACAGGGTTGTCGGCAATCAGGTAGTATTTTTCAGTTACGTCGAGCGTCACAGTATAAGTGGTTATGTAGAGGATTCTGAAACAGGGGAACGGCTTATCGGAGCAGGGTTACTTTTGTTAAATGGCAGTTCACACAGGGCTGTAACCAACGAGTTTGGCTTTTTCAGTTTTAGAGAGGAGTCCGGAGAATACCGGTTACAGGCGAGTTATGTCGGATATAAACCGGTTATAACGGAAGTGAGCCTGACGGATGACAAAAAAATCCACATCAGACTGGAGCCCGACACCCGTTTGCGCGAGGTGGTAATAAGCGCCGGGCAAACGGGCGACGCGCGTGAGCGCAGAACGGGGAGTCCCGTATATCTGAATCTGAAAGATTTGCGAAAATTGCCTATGCCCGGTGGGGAGGCAGACTTGTTGAGGCAGGCGGCCCTGTTGTCTGGTGTACAAACAGGTACAGACGGGATCGGAGGACTTCATGTGAGGGGTGGCAATGCTGATCAGAACCTGTTTTTGCTTGATGACGTTCCGGTGTACAGTCCAAGTCATGCATTAGGCCTTTTTTCTATATATAATCCTTCAACGGTGAGCAGTGTGAAATTGTGGAAGGGAGATTTTCCTGCCCGGTATGGAGGCAGGGCGTCTTCGGTGCTTGACGTTCGTACACGCGAGGGGAATATGCATGAATACAAAGGCGAGCTGAACACAGGACTATTTGCTTCATCTGCAGTTGTGGAGGGGCCGGTTGTGGAGGGGCGGTCGTCGTTTCTTCTGGGAGGCAGGATGACCTATTTCGAGCCCTGGGTAAATTATTTCAGCAAGAGAGGGAACCTGCTCACATTTTCGGGCGATGATGTCAGGTATCGTTTTTACGACGGGAATATCAGACTTAATTACACACTGAGCGACCGGGATCGTTTATATTTCAGTTATTACCGTGGAGGCGATATTTTCAAAAATGATTTTGAACAGTCGTACAACGATCCGAAGGGATACATTACAGATAAATCGCGCCTGACTACCGATTGGGGGAATTCGATTGCTGCCCTGCGCTGGAATCACCTGCTGCGCGATAATCTGTTTACCAACACCACCGTGAGATACAGCAGGTTTACCTATCAGAGTCGTCTCGGATTCCGTTCAGACATTGTATATCCGAACGGAAAGACTTATGAACTGGCCAATTATGGTCAGCTTTATCGCACTTTGATACGCGACTGGTCGTGGAAGACAGATTTTACCTGGTATGTAACGGCCCCTCTGATTGTGCGGTGGGGAGTATCCTGGACCAGCCACAATTTTCAGCCAGGGGTGATTACCGCGAACTTCCTGCAACCGGGTCAGACGGGCAGCAATGTTGATTCGCTGGCCAGCATATTGCTCAATAACGAAAAACTGGGAGCGAGAGAAACAGACGGGTATGTAGAAGGGGAATGGGAGTTCAGTCGCCATTTCAGGCTGGAAGCGGGTTTGAATACGGCGTATTTTCAGGTCAGGGATGCCGAATATACCGTATTTCAGCCCAGACTGAGGATCATCAGGAAGGGAGGGAGAGGCTGGAGCCAGTGGGCCGGATATCACAGAACTGCCCAGTTTCTGCACCAGATTGGAACATTCAATATCAGTTTGCCATTTGAGTTGTGGGTGCCCAGTACGTCGAAGGCCCCTCCCGAACAGGTTGACCAGTATTCTGCAGGCATCAATAAACTGACAAATGGCTGGAGCTGGCAGGCCGAGGTTTATTACAAGTCATTTAACCGGGTACTCACCTTTATATCGTCGGGAGATGCGCTTTACACAGGCGGAGCAGTGGATGCCAGTGGGTGGGAAGACAGAATTGCATCGGGAACGGGCGCCAGCAGGGGTATTGAAATCGCGGTGGAGAAACTGAAAGGGAGAACAAGAGGAGGGGTTGTTTACACCTTGTCGAGGAGCGACAGATTGTTTCCCGATCTGAATTCGGGACGTCCGTTTCCGTTCCGTTTTGATCGCCTGCACGATCTGAAAATTACGCTGAGGCAGAACCTGACGGATTGGCTGGAGGCAGATGTTATCTGGGGATTTGCCACCGGCAATCCGATCACACTTACCGGTGTAAAATTCAGGCATGAATCAGTGGAGGGAGAAGTGCAGCGGGAGGTTTTCTTCTACACCGAGGTAAACGGCTACAGATTGCCGGTTTACCACCGTCTAGATCTGGCCCTGAATGCCCGATGGGGAAGCGGGAATGTTAAACACGCCCTGCAACTGGGCACTTACAATACCTATAACCGGGCAAATCCGTTTTATTTGTATATTGATGCGGGGAGTAGTGTGAAAGGTAAAGCAATTCAGTTTACTTTGCTGCCGCTATTGCCTGTGTTCAGGTATGAGATGAAATTCTGACAGTGATGAAAAGGAATTCCTATCCGTTTGTATTTATACTGATTCTCGCGTGCGGATGCGCGCGCGAGGTGGTCATAGATTTGCCGGAAGAGGAACCCAAAGTAGTGGCTATTTGTCATTTCACAGAAGGGGAACATTTCAAAGTCAACATATCGCTGAGTCAGGAGGTGAATGACGCAACTGCCCCCGAGTTTCCGGGAGAAGTTGACGTTACACTTTCTGTAAATGGTCAGTTTTACGATGCGTTGTACAGGGAAAGAGGGGCGGGCAATACATATTACTGGAAGAGCCATAAAGCCAAGATTCCCAGAGAGGGCATCCGGTATAATCTGGATGTCAGAGTGCCGGGATATCCGGTGGCTGAGGCTGGCAGCAGTATCCCGAGGCACTTCGGCATTACTCCATTTCAAATACTGTCTTCCGACCTTCAGATATCAGATATAGGAAATGGAATGAAAGAACTGAGGATTCCCATAGAGCTCAAACTTTCGGAGTTGCCGGATCAGGGCAGATACTTTGCCTTTTTTCTGAATCACGACATGCAGGTGTATGAATCTTTAAATCCTGCTGTACCGGACTATACCAAGGAACAGGTACCTACCAACTTCCTGTCTGACGGACGCACTATTTCTCTGCTGCACAACATACCCGAGCCTGTTGTTCTCATCAATGAAAACTACTGGGACGACAACCGCAAGTCGCCTTATCTGACTGCAAGGATACCTTATGATCCGGAAACCGAGCGTCCTAAAAGGATGTACATTACCTGGCGTACGCTTTCCGAGGAATTTTACCGCTACCACTTGTCCCTTTCCCGTCAGGGTGGCAATCTGCCGCTGACAGATCCGGATGCGGTATTCAACAATGTGGAGGGTGGTCTCGGCAATTTTTCAGGATATTCGATAGCTATTGACACAATAGCGATTCCGGGTTTTTGAAATCGGAATTTTGTCCTACATTTGGGCCGATTTTTTACAATTGTTCAACAAACACCCCGGGAGGGGAGACAATACCTGACAAATGAGCAAAATTACTGTTGTTGGCGCCGGAAACGTAGGGGCCACCTGCGCGAATGTTCTGGCACATGAAGACATTGTCAATGAGGTGGTATTAATTGATATTCAGGGCAATATGGCCAAAGGCAAGGCGCTCGACATGTGGCAGCAGGCACCTGTCGACGGATATTCCACAAGGGTTGCCGGCGGAGATGATTATGCCCTCACAGCCGGCTCCGATATTGTTATCATCACAGCCGGCATACCGCGCAAACCGGGTATGAGCCGCGATGACCTGATTTCCACCAATGCCAAAATTGTGGTGTCTGTTACGCAGAATATCCTCAAATTCACCAAAAATCCGATAATCATTGTAGTTTCCAATCCGCTCGATGTGATGACCTACGCCGTATGGAAGGCGTCGGGTTTGTCTGACAAGCGGGTCATCGGTATGGCAGGCGTTCTGGATACAGCACGTTACCGGGCATTTCTTGCGGAAGAACTTGATGTTTCTCCGAAGGATATTCAGGCTATGCTGATGGGTGGTCATGGAGATACCATGGTGCCTCTGCCGCGTTATACCACTGTGAGCGGAATACCGGTAACCGAAATTATCAAAAAAGATCGCCTGGATGCAATCATCGAGCGTACCAAAGTTGGTGGTGGCGAACTCGTGAATCTGATGGGCACTTCTGCCTGGTATGCACCCGGCGCTGCCGCCGCACAAATGGCTATCTCAATCCTGAAAGATGAGAAGAGAATTTATCCGTGCTGTGTTCGTATGAACGGACAGTACAAGCTCAGGGATATATTCGTTGGTGCTCCGGTGAAACTCGGCAAAAAGGGTGTACAGGAGATTATCAAGCTTCGTCTGAAGAAGGATGAACTGGAACTCCTGCATAAATCAGCCGCTGCTGTCAGGGAAGTGGTTGATGTACTCGACGGTATGAATCTTGCATGATTGACCCGGGGTGTTCGGGCAGCAAAACGAACGGGCTGCCCGAATATTCCGGTATATTTCAACTGATAAACTTCATGTACTTGAACCAGACGCTTTGGTCTTCCATGATCACTGCCAATGGCGGAGAAGACCTTTATTCTATAGCGGAAAAGCAACCTGTTCTGCTTGTTTTTTTGAGGTTTTTCGGCTGTTCATTCTGCCGGGAAGCCATCAGCGATATTTCCCGAAGAAGATCATACTTTGAGGAAAACGGATTCCGTGTGGTGTTTGTACACATGGCTGAAAACATGGAAACCGCCGACAAATTCTTCAGAAAATACAGGCTCTACCCGGTTGATCATATACCGGATCCAGAGAAAAATTTTTACAGAGCCTTCGGTTTGGGCCAAACTACAACAGCACAGTTGCTGACTTTCATGAACTGGATGCGGGGATTCCAGGCAGCAGTAATTGAAGGTCACGGTGGCAATCCCGTTCTGAACAACCCGGAGCTGGGAGACGGCCTGCAGATGCCGGGTGTCTTTGTGCTGCACAGGGGAGAAATCAAGCGGTCATACATTCACAGGAATGCTTACGACCGCCCTGATTATGAGGAAATATGTCAGTTATGACTCAAATTATGAAGAGTTTTGCCAGGTTTCCTGAACGATTCACGGATTTTGTTGTTTTCCTGTCATTCTGTATTTAAAAAGTTCTGAATGGTTATGCCTGTCTGGTTGACTTACACTCTCATTACGCTGGCAGCTTATGTCGGCATGGAATTCATGGCCTGGTTTACACATAAATTCGTCATGCATGGTTTCCTCTGGAACTGGCATGCTGACCACCACCAGCCCAAGCATGAAAAAGATGGTTTTTTCGAGAAAAACGACCGCTTCTTCCTCGTTTTTGCTATTCCATCCATGATTTGCTACATGACTGGTGGTCTCACCGAACATTTCTGGGTGTTGTTTATCGGTGTGGGAATATCCCTGTACGGCCTGACTTACTTTCTTATTCACGACGTGTACATACACAGGCGATTCAGCTGGTTCCGACAGCTGGACAGCAAGTATTCTCGCGCCATTCTTCGTGCGCACGGCACACACCACTCCAAAAGAACCAAAGAAGACGGAGAGTCTTTCGGGCTGCTGGTGATACACCCCAAATTTTTCAGATCACGTCAGCGCCAGGAGGATGACCGGCTCCTGAAAAACAATGTCGAGTAAGGTCATATATACTGAAGAGACCTACTCCATACACCGGAGAAACGGCCTTACAGATGATGCCAGACATGTTCTGGACAATGCGCCACTCGGAACAGAAGGTGTTGTATATGAGCACCTGAACAGAGATGAGCACATAGCACATCTGCACAATCCTGTATTGCTTTCCATTCAGGAGGGAGACAGGATACTGGGTACTGCCGTATTCTGTCAGACAGATGTGAGTGTCGGTCCCCACTCTTACAATGCTTATTATGTCAGGTATTTCGCCGCTTCCGGAGAAATCAGGGGAAGAGGCATCATGAAGCACTTTTCAGGCAAGACGATGGAAGCGGTACGTCTGGGAGAGCGTGAAAAAACGATTTACTTCGCCTCCGTTGAAAGGAAAAATCACCGCTCTTTCAAGGTTGTGAGCGGCGCCGGCTACGAAAATCTGGGAGTCATGCGAACCAACGGATTCAGCCGCTTTTTTCCGCGAAAATCATCTTCAATTGAGCAAATAAATACGGAACAGCAGCGCTGTGAAGTTATAGAATTGCTGCGGGAGCAATACAGGGAACACGCGCTGGTTCATTTCAACTCAGTATTTCTGCACGACGACTACTATGTCATCCGGTATAATGGAAGGATTGTGGCTGGTTGTCAGTTTCACCGGGTCAAGTGGGCTGTCAGAAGTATGCCGGGTCTGACAGGAAAGCTGATTGTCGGTACAACACCTTATATACCATTGCTTAACAGGCTCTTCAATCCGGCGGCCTTTAATTTTCTTGGATTTGAGGGTATATACTGTGAGCCCGGCTATGAAAACAGGCTGGAAGAATTGTTTGAGGGGTTACTATGGCAGGAAAAAAGATATTCGGCTATGTACTGGATGGCAGAGACGTGTCCTGTCAGGCAACGGATTCAGTCAGTGATTCGTCCGGGTTTACTCCACTCTTTTGTGCAGGATGCCCACACGTTTATCATGGCATCCGCAACCGGTCTTACTGAGGATGAAATGGCTGATCTGAGAAAAAGACCACTGTTTGCCTCGGCATTTGACTACACATAAATTACCTTTGGATTTTTATCTGACAAAATATGATCAAGGACCCGAGCCAGTTGGCCTCTTTACAGGCAAAAGCGCAGCAATACAGAGATGCATTACAGAATACGACACGCTTTCGCCTGGTATGGCAGGAGGGGCTCAGGCAAAATCTTGTGACGTGGTTGAAAGAACTTGCCCAGCGTATCAATCTGACAGTTGAAATAGAAGAGAGAATAGAAGTGGAAGGACTTGAGTCTGTTATATTTTCATTGGGGCTCGAACCAAGCGGGTTGAAAGAAATACTGGAAGGTAATAATCGCCGCGATCTGATGCGACAGAATGGTTCACTGATTTATCAGCAGTTGTTCAACGGCAAAGTACTGGTACTGATCAATCTGCCGTACATTGAGAAATATGGTCAACCACAGGAACCCAGGTCTGTGGCCATCTTCAGACCTGACGAAATAACGGAGGATCACGCAGCTTCCCATGTAGCTGAATTCCTGAACGATCTGACACTATGGGAGAGTTACGATGATGATGCCATGCAGCCGGCAACCCGGATAGGTTTCAAATCGGATCAGCCGGGCAACTGACGTTCAATACCTCAATCCCCAGAACCAGGGCGATTCCTCTTTCTTTTTTTCCAGTATGTAGTTCCGGACGATGTCTGCATAAGCAGCCTCGGTAATCCTTTTCCCCTTGATTTTTTTGGGGATGGCAGCCTCTTCGGCGGTCAGTTTCCTCATATCCATTCTGTCGGCGGTAATTACCAGCGCTCCGTTGTTGATCTCCACTTCGAGGATCAGGCCGGGCAGTCCGCAGAAGCGTTCCGGGCCACCGCTGTGAGGCAAATCAAGCGCGAACCAGGCAGTGATGTCCTGATTTTTTATGGTGTCTGTCCAGGAGGCATTCATGCATAGATGGCCTGCCACCTCTTTCAGATCGTTGAGAATTTTCCATTCCTGGCAATGCAGGGAATCTTCGATCACATAAACAGTACCGAGTTGTTCGATTTGATCGAGTACAGTTCCGGTTGCAAAATTTCTTCTGATGGCGTATGCGTCCCTTCGCCAGGCATAGGAAGACTCGTCTCCATCGGCCTTTTCGTCGGAATTCCGGTAGTAACAGGTTTCAGGGGTAATGAAGAGTTCGCCGTATTCCTTCCATTCCGACTGGCTGCCCCCCCACATGTAGGCATCTCTTTCTTTTCTTTGCGGGCTGATATAATCGAGAGCGGCCATTTTTTTCGACCAGTTGTGCGCAATCAGGTACCTGATTTTGCCCTCCGTTGGCACCGGGGCATTCTGGGCGACAGTTTGTCCGGGGTAAAAAGAGGCAACAAGAAGCGGAATCAGCAGCAGAATTTTTTGCATGAAAGAGGTTTGGAATTACAGTAAGCAATATAAACGCAGGCAGGGCGGAAAGAGTGCGCAGGACAGAAAATTTATCATTTGCCGTGTTCGGCGGGTACAGTCATTTTATGAAGGGCCATTTTTGAATTTCCAGAGCCGACTCCAATTTTTCTTTTGATCCCTTCAGTATTTTCGGGAAAAAGTCAATACCCGTATATTCTTCTGCCTGATCAACGGTGCAGGCGTAGTCCTGGAGTTCGCCGGAGCCCTGTTCATTGGGAAGTACAAAGGCGATGACCTGCGACTGGTCGGGAGCGAGAATGACCTTGTAGAATGCTGCGGGTACGGTTACTTTGTTCTCGCCGATCTGTTTTCTCCCGGCAGATAGCACAGGACCCGTTACAACGTAAATTTTCCTGAATTTCCGCGCCCAGTCGCGGGTCTTTTCTTCCAGCTGACGCCAGATACCCATATTGAATGACCGGGTCTGAGGGCTGATATTACTCATCAGAAAAGTTTCATCAATAGCGCGGTCGTCGAAGGCCATGTCAGCTGCCGGGCACAGGTGGCCCTTGTCGTACCCGCTGCCAGTGTAATCGCGCGGAGTAGCCGAGCCGGTGCTTACATCGGGATCCGGGCGGAATGTATTGGGTCGTTCAGCGTGATTGTTATTGAGCCTTTCGACATTCAGTTCATAAACAACCCACTCTGCCTGTTCGTTTTCTTCATTATAGGCCAGAGAGAACCAGTGGTGATGTATGATCTCTCCATTTGATTCAGGCAGGATACTGTCTGGCACTCTGGCGATGTCGGACGTCTGAACGACAGGCCCGGGTTTTTCCGGAGACTTTTCCGGAGATCCGAACAACTGGAAAAGCCAGAACAGCAACCCTGCTATTCCGGCGAAGATGCCTGATTTGAACAAAAATTCGCCGTTCATAGTGAAGAAACAGCTGTCAGGCCTCTTTTCTGGAAGCAGGCCATCCGAAGGCCCGGGATGTGATAATGGGCACAAAGAAGAAGGATGCGGTGATGATACTGACAATCAGGTCAGCAATTTCGCTATCCAGTGCTGCTGCCCAGGGCTGGCCGTGAAAAAAATGAGTAACAAGTGACAGCGACAGTTTCAAGCCCAGGATACCAATTACAAGGAAGGCACTTCTCTCCAGAAACGGGTATTTTTCCAGTAACTTGACGAACCATTGAGCAACAAAACGCATGGCCAGAATTCCGATAAAGACACCGGTACAGATCAGATAGATATTGTCGGTGAAAGCGACTGCGGCGAAAACATTATCGAGAGAGAATGCCAGATCCATAATTTCCACAGAAATGACAGTTGCCCAGAAGGGCCCAACCAGTCCCCGGGTAATCCGGAAGTACCATCGGTTGTCCTTTTGCAGCAAATCATCGCTTTCAGTTTTTGTGGATTCACCCTTGAAGTAAGACCATGTCAGGTATATCAGATAGAATCCACCCAGTGGTTTGAGCCACCAGATTTTGATGAGCCATGCGGCGAAGATGAGGCAAATACCTCTGAAAACGTATGCTCCTATAATACCATACCGGAGTGCCAGCTGGCGTTGCTCTTTGGGCAGGTCGAGAACCATGGTAGCGAGCACAGCCGCGTTATCAACGGACAGCAGGCTTTCTATCAGTATCAGG
>JBDLWO010000163.1:0-4863 GCA_039804245.1 Bacteroidota bacterium | reverse complement strand
ACACTTCACTCAGAGGCATCAGGGTAATATTTCCGTTGCCGGCTGAAATTGATCTGTTGGCACTTTCCGCCTCTATATCACCCTGTGACGCCTGGGCACTTTCTCCGGCGATCAGGACATCACCTCCAACACTCAGGTTACCGGTTACGCGGGTATCAATACTGCCGCGGAGAGCAATAGCGGCAAAGCTCTGGGAGACGGCATAACCGCCGCCGACTGTGTGGCCACGCCATGTGCGTGTGCCCGGAGAATCGTGATCACCTCCCATGTAAACGTGACCTCCATTTGTGACAATTGCCCCCGGACGGATATTGCACTCGCCGCTGCCTCCGGCCCAGTAGATTACATCCCCTCCGTTGGTAGAGGTTGTATTGGCCACATTCTGATCAATATAGGTAGTAGAACGGATATAAACATCGCCATTGGATGTAATACTCTGGATACTGATATTGCTGCCATAAGCAGTAAAAGGGCCATTCAGTGTAAAGTTTCTGCTGAATGTTACACCAGTGTTATTGGTTGTTTTTCCGAAAGTAAAACCACCCAGCGTTGTACCAAAATTCCAGTCGTCGTCGAAGGTAAGGGTACCTGTATCGCCGGCACGCATGTAGGAAAAAGCCGTGCCTGTTGGTTGCATGGTCAGGCTGCCGGTAGTCTGAATGGCTATAGACCCTGCACCGGCGTTGATATTCCGTTGATAAATGGAGTTGCCCTCGATCAGGATATTTCCCGAGAAGGCATTGGTACCATCGTAGCCAATTCGGATGGCATTGGCAGTATTGGCAGCTGTAAAACGGATGGAGTTGGTGTACTGTCCTGAAGACTCGAGGGTATTGGTGCCCCGAAGCGTGATATTACCGGTTTGGGAAGTGATTCCCAAACCGTCACCTGCCAAAATGAGCCCTTCTTTATCATTAATAGGAGCTGTAAAACCGGCTGTGCCTGTGACGGTGATATTTCCCGAAACGGACGATATGGTTGTCTGGCTGCTGGTGGAATTGCTTATAATAAGCACAGCACTTCTCCAGCTATTGCCATTTGTTGTCTGATCATAACCGGATCCGTTAATTTCAATGGCGCCTGTCGTACTGGTGATACTCGTAGCGGAGGTACTGGATACAATACGCAACCCCATTCCCCGAAGGTATCTGCCCCTGATATCCCCTGAAAGCTGTATGTTTCCCGCCTGACTGGATATCGTGGAATTTTCAATATTGAATCCGTAATTTACCCCATCATCATCCCCGGTATCGTGCGACAGGCCTCTGAGAAAGATATTTCCTCCCTGACTGGAAACCGTTGAGCCCACGAGAGAAATCCCCGAAACCTCGTCGGTCCAGGATCTGGCCCAATTGTTTCCCACCGTCAGGCCGTTCCAGGTCTGGTTCAATGTACCTCCGCCGACCCACAGGTGTCCTCCGTTTGTATTGATTGTAACGCCATCCAGCCGGACGATCCCGTAATCGGGGCCTGGGGATACTTGCAGGCCTGCATTCAGCACGAGGTTCATGGCACCGGCGGTCGAAGTGATACTGACTCCGGAAGCCAGAAGGATACTGTTTGCCACACTGAAGGTGAGCGTTCGCGCCGTATTTCCGGTGTACGTTATATTCGCATTGATATTGCAACTCCTCTCGGTTCCGCTGAGTGCAGGTAACACCACCGTCAGATTACCCGTATTGGTCAGGTGGCTGGTGATTACACTCGGGTGGATATTGGCGGAGACTCCACCGTTGGCAACGGTAAGCGTATTGCCTGTGATGCTCCAGTTGGTACCGGAGGTGCCGGTCTGTCCGCTGGTGGAGATGGTGAGGTGCTGGCTGTACGCAGTAGCCATCTGGCAGATAAACGCGATGGCAATCAGAAAGGAGGGAATAGACTTCCCGGAGTTAATGGAATGTTGCTCTTTCATATTAAGGTTGATTAAAATCGAGAAAACAGACATGGAGAGTAAGGGAGTGTATGAACACTACCCTGTCAACTTTTAAAACTGACAACAAAAGTATTTGCAAAAAGCGCGCCTGAATGGTGAAAAAAGATCACGATTTTACAACAGGGCATCAAAAAGGATTCACGTTTTTCAAACGGTCAGGCATTTCCTGCTTGAATTGGCAAAAATCAACCTTACAGTGCCATCAGATAGGCCACCAGATTATCCTCCTCCTCCAGCCGGAGTTTTTTGCGCAAGGCACTTCTTGTATTGGAAATAGTACCGGCCGAGCGGTTTGTCAGTTGAGAGATTTCTTTCGATGAAAGGTTCAGTCGCAGGTAGCTGGCAATCTTGAGCTCCACCGGAGTCAGATCCGGGCACAGCTGCAGCAACTTGTGGTTGAAGTCATCGTTCACACGCTCGAACCGGGATCTGAAATCTTCCCATATCTCTTCGGAAACACCTTGTTCAAACTCCCGGATAATCTTGCCGAGCAACTCTTCTTTTTCGCCATTCAGCTGCGCCCTCAGGCCGATCAGTTTGTTGCCGATTTCCTCGGTAAACTTGCCAAGTGCGTGCAGGTGTATAGACTGTGTGGTGAGTTCCCGTTCCTTGATTTCGAGTTGCAGCAGCATATTTCCATTTTCCTCTTCGATAAGCCGGGCGGCCAGATTTTCCCGCTGGCGGCGCAGGAAGAAAATACCGCCCCCGGCAGCGGCGAGCAGGAGTAACATTCCGGAAAACACCAGAATCATATGCTGGCGCTGTCTGGTTGCCTCGAGTTGCCGGTTCAGCTGTATCAATTCCCTGTCTTTTCCGGCTCTGATGATGCGCTCTTCCCATTCCAGCACAATCCGCTCGGATCCGGTTTGCTCTGCACTATCCTTGAGTATCATGTATTTCTGCAGGAAGTCAAAAGCTTCCGATCTGTTACCCACAGCTTTATGCGCTGCATAGTACAGGCTGCATATTTCCGCTTTAAAAGCATTGAATACCGGCGGATACTGTTCAGACTCGCGCAACTGACCGAGAGCTTCTGCCGGCTTTTGCATATTCAGCAGGACATGGGCGCGGTTAACCCTGTTCAGGGCCACCCCAAAAGGGATATCGAGGCGCTGGCAAATATGGATGGACGAATCTATGATAGCCAGAGCAACCTGCAACCTGCCCTGGCGCCGCAGTACATTGGCGTAATTTGCCAGGCCACGTGCACAGGCAAACGTGTTTGGCGCACTGTAACGGATAGAGGCAAGATGGTGAAAGGCTGCTTTCTCCAGAGAATCCAGGTGCATCCAGCTCACCCCGAGATTACTGTGTATATCACTCAGTCTGAAGGAGTCGTTTTGCTGTTCGTATATAGCCAGTGCCTGATTACTGTAGTGAATGCTTCGCTGATGATGTCCCAGCCGGGTGAATAACACGGCCAGATTGGATTGAATGGTAGCCCTCTGTACAGCTGGCACGGTTTCCATTTCGAGTGCCTTCCAGTAGTGTTCGATAGCTTCCAGATACTTGCCCTCCTTCTCCGCCATGAGGGCCTGAACATTACTGCAGGAAATAGTGGTATAGTCAGACCATGCCGAAGCAGGTATCTGCGCCAGCTTGTCCAGATAGAACCGGGTACTGTCGAGGACATCCAGTTGGCAGTAATTATATGCCAGCCCCACAAGGTGGTCGGAAATCAGTACCTTATCCGCCATCATTGTGGCATGCCTCAATCCGAGATACTCGAGCATGAGAGCCTTGCGGTACAAACCATTTACACTCCACTTCTCGGCCAGACAGAGCAGCGTATCGCACAAGGCGTGCGCCAGTTCCTGCCGGGATCTGCTGCCATTCAGAAGTTCCTGTATGGCAGGGAGTGTGGCAGTATCGCCATTGGCATACTGACTTGCCAGCTCCCTGAGCCGGCTCCCCTGGTCACGGGGTGATTCCTGAGCAGTTGCAGCAGTTGCCACAAAAATAAGCCAGAAAAGCAGTAACCTCATCCTTGCAGTATTTAATGCTCCGGGTAAAAGTTTAACCAGCCAGAAGTGCAACAGTTACTCTGTCAAAACATTGATCAGGTTCTTGAATACACTTTTTGATTGTGAAGGAATAACTGATGTAAACGATTATAAGCGTGTATAATACTGTACTCTTCTCAGGGTCCGGGAATTAACAGAGTAATTCTGTCTGATTTTCAGGCGCCGGATGTGGCGTTCAGTCTGATTATCTGAAACAGGAATTATGCCTGGACGAATCTTTATCGCCCCTGTATAATTCAGGAACGTGAAATGCCGCATAAAAGTAGCGAGATATCGGCACCATCAACACATATTTTTGGTCAGAATCTGTAAAAATCATGTAAAACACATAAAATCTCACAAAATCTGGACTTGTGGCCTGCAATATCCGTAAAAATACTGTATTCCGGGCATTATTCAATTGCATCCCGGACTGACACTTTTTACTGCCATGATTTCAGTCGATTGGCACCTCCGGGTCCACGTGCATCACGGGTGCACACACAACAAGGGCCGCCCCGTCTTCACGGAGCAGCCCTTTCCTCGTCATAATACTACTTGCTTAAAGCCTCGTCTGGATCATCTTGCGGGTAGCAGTGTCGTCGCCCGCAGTGAGTGTGTAGTACAGTACACCCGTTGTGCTCAGCAGCGCGCGATCCAGCGTAACAGCATTGTAGCCCTTCGCGTAATCACCCTGCTGCGTGAATACCACGCGGCCTGTCTCGTCATATACTGTCAGGGTTGCTGTAGCAGCCTCCGGCAGGTGGAATCCGATGAACGTCTTGCTGATGAACGGGTTTGGCTGGTTCTGATACAGCTCGAAACCTACTCCGCTGATCGTCTGACCGTCGAAACGCAGTGCCACATCCAGGCGATTGTTCGCCATGTTGTAACCCTCTGCCTTCGTGATGCGGCTCGATACGCTCA
>JBDLWO010000162.1:0-18714 GCA_039804245.1 Bacteroidota bacterium | reverse complement strand
CCGCTTGCATCAATTGTGTCCGTAGCGCTATTGTAGCAATTCAGTACCAGATCATTACCCGCATTGGCGTCGGGATTCTGAACGTCGAGCAGTACTACAACAATATCCGTATTCCTGCAGTTATTGGCAGTATTGGTTACGGTGAGGTTGTATGTGCCCGGCACTGAAATACCTGAGGGGCTTTGTGCACCGACGTTAGTGCCTGAAATACCGGGGCCGGCCCAGGTGTAGATAATTCCACTTCCGCTTGAGGAATTCGAGCCATCGAAATTCACCGTGTTGACAGTACAGTTCAACGTCATATCAGGACCACCGTCGGCCGTTGGCACGTTGGCATCCTGCGTAACTATTGCCTCATCGCTGGCTGTGCAACCATTGACAGGATTGGTAACGACAAGTACGTACGTGCCCGGCTGGGTAACCGTAGGATCCTGCAGACTTTCGTTATTGGATCCGATACCGGGACCTGACCAGTGGAATGTCACATTGGAAGGAGTTCCGGAACCAGTAAGTGTCACACCATTTGTATTTGTACAGGTCAGCAGCAAATCGCTTCCTGCACCTGCAGTTGGAGCAGCAGTATTGATATCAACCAGGACTGCATCCGTTGATGTACATCCGCTGGTAATATTGGTGATCAGGATGGTATAGGCTCCCGGATCAAAAACCTCCGGGTTGTACAGATTTTGATTCAGCGGATTGATACCGGGGCCGGTCCAGAGAGCGGTATAGTTGGCTCCTGAACTTGAACCGGAACCGATCAGCGTAATACCGGGCTGCGCGCATGTTATGGTGGAGTCTGCGCCAGCCGATGCATTGGGCAGTTGCTGGTTCGACAGGATATCCACCGTATCGTGTTTGATACAGCCATTCAGCTGGTTGGTGATGGTCAGGATATATGTACCCTGAGTATCAACCGGCGGGTTCAGAACAGAAGCTGTAAACCCGTTTGGCCCGGCCCAAGAAACAATCATCGGATCCGGGGCTGTACTGCCACCACCCTGGAGCAGCAACAGTGGTTCGATACAAGTGAGTGTATCATTGGGGCCCGCGGTAGCAACCGGAATATTGGTATTCACACTTACAATCGCAGAAGCGGTATTGGTACATCCGTTTACAGGATTGGTAACTGTTACATCATAAGTTCCGGAAAGTGCAACCACCGGATCCTCAACATTCATGTTCGTCTGGGTAATACCAGGGCCTGCCCAGTTCCATGTTGCATTCGGCACATTGGTAGCACCGTCAATAGTTACTGTAGCCTGGACACAGGTAATAAGACCGCCATTGGCAGTGGCTCCAGGGGGCACATTATCAGCGAGAACAGTAGCAGACGCGGTTGATGTGCAGGAATTCACAGGATTGGTAACTGTCAGCACATAAACGCCGGGCTGATTTACAACCGGGTTCTGAACAAACTGGTTGGTAGGATTGATACCCGGGCCTGTCCACTGATAAGTTACACCCTGAGTGATTGAGCTGCCAGTCAACTGTGCTGTAGTACTGATGCAGTTGATATTCGTATGAGTGACTGTGGCACCCGGAGCAACAGTATTACCAGTTACAACAACCGTAGCTGTATCCCGGCAAACCACACCTCCACCCTGGGCTGTTACCACAAGCCTGTATGTGCCGGTCATATTTATATTTACCGTTGGAGCACCACCAAGAATCTGGTCGTTTGAATTGAGCCAAAGGAATGAAGAACCACCTGTAAAGTTCAACGCAGAAAGGGTGAGACCGCCCTGCGTGGCACAGGTGATCGGCATGTTACCACCAATTTCAGCATTGGGTGAGAGTACTGAAATGGCAAAACTTACCAGACTGTCGCAATTCTGATATGATTCGAGCACAACGGACTGTGGACCCGGATCGCAATACTGATCTCCAGCAAATGTAAAACAGTCTCCTTCGCAGATGAACCTGGTACCAAGATTGGTGGTGAGGAGCGGTTTTACGATAACCTTTTGTTTTACAACACTATCGCAACCCAGATAGGAGTCGTAGGGAGTTGAGGAAAGGTTAAAAGTACCTGAAGATGTCAACACCTGATATGGCTGTTCATCCCAGGTGAATGGAAGATCCTCGTTACAGATAACAATATCCGGCTTGATTGTCGGCGGTATCGGCTGATTCACAACCGGCAGGCAATTGTAGCCTGTTGTCGGGTTACAGGAGTTGCCCGTCTGGACGCAAACGTTACCACCGGAATTGCCAAAAGTTACAGTAATGGTTGCACCTTCAGGGGCGTTAATACTGGCCGTGTTGCCGCCACCGTTGATTTTGGAGCCGGGAGGAGAAGTCCACTGATAATAACCGGCACCAAAAGCCTCATCCACCGTATACACTGCCGTTGCACCAGGGCACACCATGGTGGGTCCCATTGGTTGTCCGGCAGGATCAGGTGCAGGCGGTGCAATACTTCCCTCGGAAATATCAATTTCAAAGTTACAAATATCGCCCACCCATCCGTCTATCATCAGCCAATAGGTTTGTCCGGGGGTAAAATCAGACCAGGAGAGCGAAAAAACCTGATTGCCGCAGCCGCCACAACCCGGATTACAGGTAAAAGCGTCAGCATCCGTGCAATCATCAAAGAAGGCTACCTGAAGACCATCACCATTCTGACAGTTGGACGTAATGATATCCATGGTAATGGATGACGTCTGTGGGATGAAGCCGAACCACTGGTCATTGTGGAGCGAAATCTGACCACATACTGTGTTACCGCCAGAGGGAGAACCGTTATTGATTCCCATGTAACCGTCAAAATCGCAGTAAACGCATGCAGAATTACATGACTCACCGCCGGGCGGAGGCGGAGTGCCGCAAGCATTTCCTTCCTGTGCCAACAAGGCCGTGTGGCCGATGAATGCAAACAGAATGAGTAAAAGTAGATTTTTGTTCATGAAACAACGTTTAGTATGTTTAGATCCGGTACTTCCAATTGATTCAGGGGGTATCTTGACACTGGCACGTAGTACAGATTGGACCGACTACAACCACTGTTCCGATTCAGATTCAGACTGACAAAATTACATTTGTCCGGCGTGAAGGTAAAAAAATGTTATTTTCAATATCACATTTTTGTGCGATCTTAACCAATCTCAACACAATCTGATTTTTTAAAAAAAGCAAAACAAAATAAAGTTTCATGTCGGGCAAAACTTCAAGTTGTTTTCAAAATAAAAAACCGGACAGCTTGAGCACCCCGGCGGACTCACTCCTGATTTTCCGGGGCATAAACCTCCGGATTTGCGGCCGGGTGCCATTTCCACAATCCCTGCTCGTATTCTTTCATCATCAATCCAATGTTGTCTGAATGCATTTTTTTCTGGCTGCCATGAAAGTGATAACGGTTCCACAGATCTGCCTCGTCCATCGGAACTCCTGTGGCTATGCTCTCTTTCAATGCATATATATATGAAAGGCTCTCCGTCCTCCGCTGTAACCAGTCGTTGATACTCAGAGACAAATTGCCGTGCCCCGGGATGAGGCGCGTAAACCAGTTTCTGTCGTGAATGGCGAGGAGTTTGTTCAATGTAGCCTCGTACTCCACACTGCTGTGGGTAATAACCGGAAATTCGATATCCGACAGATAATCCCCTGCAATGCAAAGCCCGATTTGCCACACCACTACCATCATACTGTCAGCTGTATGGCCGGGTGCCAGATAAAATGTCATCTTTGTACTGTGATGTTTGTATTGCACCGCATCCCTGAAAACAGTAAAATCAGGCTGCGGATATTCCAGCGGATACTGCCGTTTGATATAATACTGGTCGTCAAACTCCATGGCCTCAACCAGCCGCAACTCTTTTTCAGGATTTTCTGCCATCGCCTTCGACATAAAAACCCTGTCCGGCCGAAAGGCCCGGTAGCCAATAATATGATCGTAGTCCGAGTGCGTAAATACCAGGAAAACCTCCCTTTTTCCCCTTATTCTGTCAACATAGTTACTGATTGTCATCACTTCATCAGGCAACCAGGCCGGATCAACGACCAGTACAAGATCCTCCATTTCCACCACGGTAGAGTTTGTCTGAAACAATGAACTCTGAAAAACCGTTACATGCCGGTCCTTATACACTATATTATTCATGGTGTGATTTCAAGTTTGGATTCTGAAAGCGCTGCTTTTGCTACCTTTGCGTCACAATGCTCAATGGCAAATGTACGAACATACCTGTTTCCCTTAAAACTCTTTTCATCTGATGAGTAATATTGTTGCAATCATAGGCCGGCCCAACGTCGGCAAATCAACCCTCTATAACCGCCTCGTAGGACGCCGCGATGCCATCACCGACGACTTCTCGGGGGTTACCCGCGACCGCAAATACGGCTTCTGCGAATGGAACGGAAAACGATTCGGTGTGGTGGATACCGGCGGTTTCGTACACGGATCTGACGATATCTTCGAGTCTGCCATCCGAAACCAGGTAAAAGCCGCAGCAGAAGAAGCCGCCGTACTGGTTTTCATGGTTGACGCCCAAACCGGTGTCACTGACCTCGACGATAATATCGCCCGCTGGCTCCGCCGCGTGGACAAACCGGTGTTCCTCGTGGTCAACAAGGTGGATAACCACAGTTCCATGATGGATGCCAATGAATTCTGGTCTCTGGGGTTCGAAAATACCTATTTTGTCGCTTCCATCAGTGGCAGCGGAACCGGAGAGCTACTCGATGCCGTTACAGAGCATATTGAAAACGAACCGGAACTCGAAACTGAACTGCCCAAATTTTCTATCGTTGGCCGTCCCAATGTGGGCAAATCTTCGCTGATCAATGCGCTGCTTGGTACCGAGAGAAATATTGTAACGCCCATAGCAGGTACTACACGCGACCCCATTCACAGCCACTACAACAAGTTCGGCAAGGAATTTATACTCATTGACACCGCCGGTATCCGAAAAAAAACCAAGGTGGAGGAGGATCTTGAGTTCTACTCCGTCATGCGCGCCATACGCGCACTCGAGGAGTCAGATGTTTGTCTCCTTGTCCTCGACGCTACGCAGGGAATTGAAAGCCAGGATCTCACTATCCTCTCGCTGGCTCAAAAACGACACAAGGGTATCGTTATTCTGGTCAACAAGTGGGACCTCGTTGAAAACAAACAGGCAAACTCAGTCCGCGACTATGAGGCCGTCATAAAAAAACGACTGGCTCCATTCAATGATGTTCCGGTTGTTTTCATATCAGCTCTCGAAAAGCAACGTATTTTTCAGGCTATCGAAGCTGCCATGGAAGTGGTGGAAAACAGAAAGAGACGTATTAAAACTTCCCAGCTCAATGAACTGCTCCTGGATGTGATCGAACGTACTCCCCCACCCTCTGTTCACGGACGTTACCCGAAGTTCAAGTATATCACGCAGCTGCCTACAGATTTCCCGGCTTTCGCATTTTTCGTCAACAACCCGAATTATGTGCGTGATTCATACAAGCAGTTTCTCGAAAATCAAATCAGGAAACTCTTCAATTTCACCGGATCTCCAATCGAAATTTACATTCGCTCCAAGGACTGATTAACTTTGTATCCCGATTATGTATCGCATATTATTCCTTTCCATTTCCCTCGCAACGGTGCTGTCGTCGTGCAAGGACACTCCGGAAAGAATTCCGTCCTACATCAGGATTGAACCCTTTGTCGTGAACGCCCAGGGCAATGCCTCCTGGCACGAGGTTACCGATGGCTGGCTTTACGTCAATGGCGAATACCTCGGCGCCTATACACTCCCGGCTGAAGTACCCGTGCTGGCCGAAGGCCCTTGCGATATCATTGTATTCCCTGGTGTCAAGGAAAACGGCATCACCACCTCTCCCAACATCTACCCCAATCTGACCCGGTGGGATGGTCCCGATGTAATACTTGAACCCGCACAAACCACAGTCATCCAGCCCGGCACCACGTACGATCAGCGAACAATCTTCCCCTTCGGAGCAGGCAGGGGTGACTTCGACGGCGGCTCCAATATTGTTATTGAAAACCGCGATGATGATCCCGACAACGGTTTCAATATCACTTCCGACAGCGCTTTTTTTGGAAAGTGTATCCTCATGCAGGTGGATACAGCACATCCTCTGCTGGATATCGCTACTGAAAAAGTCATCAATATTCCTGTAACCGGCTCACCGGAAGTGTGGGTGGAATTGCATTACAAATGTGATATTCCGTATTTCCTCTACATCGCTTATCCCAATGGCGGCAGCGAGTCATTACGGGCAATCTATCAGTTCAACACCTCTGCAAACTGGAACAAAATCTATATCAACCTGACCGAGGCCCTGACGGATGTTCAGACACCCCAGTTCAGACTCTATTTCAGGGCAAGCCTGAACAAAGACAGCTCCGGCAAATATCCACGGCTAAATGGATCGGTCAGGATTGACAATATCAGAATTGCGCACCTCTGAAGCAGGATTGGTACCTATGCTGAAGTTAACAAGAAAACGCCACACGCTGTATTACGGTATTGCCGATTTCATCATGGCAATGACCGGCTGGGCGCTGTTTTTCCTGTACAGAAAGCAACTCGAGGGCAGCCCGGTTGATCTGTCTGTCCTGACTGACACCAACTTCAGCCTGGGTATCATTATTATTCCGATCGGCTGGACGCTCCTGTACAGCATCTTCGACCAATATACTGATATTTACAGAGTTTCCAGACTCAATACGCTTGCAAGTACCTTCTTCCTGTCGCTGATTGGTGTTACTTTCCTTTTTTTCAGCCTTATTCTCGACGATGTTGTTACGGACTACCGAACCTACTACCGGTCTTTCTTCGCGCTGCTGCTGATCCATTTCGGTTTAACAACTGTTTCAAGGATGATTCTGCTTACACGGGCGAGCAGAAGGCTTAAAACAGGAAAGGTAACTTTCAACACACTGCTGGTTGGCGGAAATCAGAATGCACTGGATCTTTTTCTCGATATCAGCAGCATGAAAAAGGGACTCGGCAATAAATTCCTCGGTTTCGTGGATACCAACAGTCGTACCCAGGCACTGAACGAGCACCTTCCACGACTCGGAAAACTGGAGCACCTCGGCAAAATTATTGAGGAACACGATGTAGAAGAAGTAATTATTGCCATCGAAACGTCCGACCACAACCGTCTCCGAGAAATTCTCAATATTCTTTTCGACTATAACGACAGGGTATTGGTGAAAATAATACCGGATATGTACGATATACTGCTCGGCTCGGTGAAAATGAATCATGTATATGGTGCTGTTCTCATAGAAATCAAACAGGAACTGATGCCCCGCTGGCAACGAACAGTAAAAAGAATACTCGATTTTACAGCCAGTGCAACCGCGCTGCTGCTGTTGTCTCCGCTGTTGTTGTATGTTACTGTTCGCGTCAGAATGTCATCTCCGGGTCCTGTATTCTTCAGGCAGGAACGCATCGGCCTCAACGGAAAACCATTCGTCATTCTCAAGTTCAGATCCATGTTTGTGAATGCTGAAAAAGACGGACCCCAGCTGTCCCGGGAGGGAGACCCCCGCTGCACTCCCTGGGGTGCAGTAATGCGCAAATGGAGGCTCGATGAAATCCCCAATTTCTGGAATGTACTCCGCGGCGACATGTCGCTGGTTGGCCCGCGACCCGAACGGGAACATTTCATCGAACAAATCTCGGTGCATAATCCGCATTACAAACAACTCCTCAAGGTAAGGCCTGGAATCACATCCTGGGGACAGGTAAAATACGGCTATGCCTCCAACGTGGATGAAATGCTGCAGAGACTGCGTTTCGACCTGCTTTATATCGAAAATATGTCGCTGGCGCTCGATTTCAAGATTATGTTCTACACGGTTCTTGTGCTGGCCCAGGGCAGAGGGAAATGATGATATCACCGGCTGAAACAAGATTCAACCTGAACGGTGTACTTTACGACCGACTCCCCGATGTGCTCGCGCAATTCGGGCGCGCATACATGTACGGAGATGGTATATTCGAGTCAATCCGTATGTTCAGCAGCAAAATGCCATTATGGAAATATCATGCTGATCGTCTGAATCAAAGCCTCCTCAAATTGTCCATCACGCTTCCTGAAAGTATATCCCCGGATGTACTGCGGGAAGAAATACTCAAAACCGCCTCCGGCAACTCCAGAATCCGGCTCATGTTGTGGCGAAATACCGGTGGCCTGTATCTCCCGGATCAATCGGACGCTATTTTCCTGATAAGCGTATCTCACTCATCTGATGCCCGGTACCCTGTACATGAATCCGGACTGACGGTTAGCCTCAGCAATAAAATACAGGTGCCCATTGACTACTACTCCGGAATCAAGTCTTTGAGCGCCTCACGATATGTCAATGCCGCCATGGAGGCCAGGGAACGCAACCTGGACGATGTGCTTCTGCTCAACTCAAAGGGAAATGTGTGCGAAAGCAGCAACTCCAATATCTTCTGGATCAGGAATAATGAATATTTCACAACACCCGACGGTGATGGTCAGATACATGGAGTTTTTCAACAATTCCTCAGAGAAACCTTGTACAAATCCGGTATTTCAGTCACAGAAAAACCATGTACCTTTGCCAACCTTTTACAGGCAGACGAGATACTGCTGACAAACGCTGTAACCGGCATCAGATGGGTGCGAAAACTCGGCGATGTGCCCAAAACGGGACTGAATGCCCCGCTACTGACTGAAACCGTCAACAGCCAACTGTCGCTCTGACACCTTGATTCTTACCCCCTGATTGAATATAATGCTCAACAAACGAAACGCCGCCATCGGTTTTATTTTTGTCACCCTGCTGATAGATGTGACAGGCTTTGGAATCATTATTCCTGTTATTCCAAAACTGATTATGGATTTGTCGGGCAGGGATATGAGCCACGCAGCCCAGATCGGGGGACTGCTTATGTTCGCCTATTCAATCATGCAGTTTCTGTTTGCACCTGTATTGGGCGGTCTCAGCGACAACTACGGCCGCAGACCGGTGCTGCTTATGTCTCTGTTCGGATTTGGTCTTGACTACCTGCTTACTGCTTTTGCTCCCTCTATCGGCTGGCTTTTCCTCGGGCGCGCGATTGCCGGAATTATGGGTAGCAGCTTAACCACAGCTTCCGCTTACATTGCCGATATCAGTACGCCCGACAAGCGCGCTCAAAATTTCGGTATGATCGGAGCTGCTTTCGGAATTGGGTTTATTATCGGTCCTGCTATAGGCGGCTTTCTTGGCAGTTTCGGCCCAAGAGCGCCATTTATTGCCGCCGCAACCCTTGCCCTGCTCAACTGGTTATATGGTCTTTTCATTCTTCCCGAGTCTCTTGAGCCGGAAAACCGGAGAGTTTTCGACTGGAAACGTGCCAATCCGGTAGGTACGCTGATACAACTGCGCAAGTACCCGGTCATCAGCAGCCTGCTTGTTTCCATGATCCTGCTTAATACTGCTGCCTGGGCCGTTCAGGGCGGTTGGTCGTACTTCACCATGCTGCAGTTCAACTGGGATGAAAAAATGGTCGGTATTTCCCTGAGCGTTGTGGGAGTGATGGCAGCTATTGTTTCGGGCGGACTGATCCGGGTGATCGTACCCAGGCTCGGACAGATTCGCGGGGTCTATGTCGGTCTTGCACTCTACTGCCTCGGATTTCTGCTTTTCGCATTTGCAGGAAATGCCTGGATGTTATACCTCGCCATGGTTCCATATGCACTGGGGGCTATTGCAGGCCCTTCCCTTCAGGGACTTATTTCTACCCAGGTGCCACCCAATGTACAGGGAGAAGTACAGGGCGGATTATCGAGTCTTCAAAGCGCTGTTGCTATTTTCGCGCCGCCATTCATGACCAGCATTTTTTCATACTTCACTTCCGGGAATGCTCCCGTTTACTTTCCGGGAGCAGCCATGCTGACAGGAGCCTTTCTGGCTTTTGCCAGCGCACTCTGGGCCTTTATTGTTTTGAGAAAAACACACTGAAATAATATGAAAGTTTTCAAATTCGGAGGCGCCAGCCTCAGAGACGCTGAAAATGTCAGAAACGTAGTCTCTATTCTCAAGAACTACTGGCACGAATCGCTCGTCATTGTTGTCTCGGCAATGGGCAAAACGACCAATGCACTGGAGGAAGTAGTGGCTGCTCATGCCCGTCAGAATGGCAGGGCACTTGATCTGTACCGGGAGGTCAAAGAAAAGCATTATGCTATCATGCGTGAGCTTTTTGATAAAAATGATGAGGTTTTCACCTCGGTAAATGACACATTTGTAGAGGGTGAGTGGGTTCTCGATGAAAAACCGTCTGAAAATTACGATTATATGTATGATCAGATAGTCTGCATGGGTGAACTGGTATCCTCCCTGATTGTGGCGGCATATCTGAACAAGTCATGTTTGCCTACTTCCTGGCTCGACGCCCGCGATGTGGTAGCCACCGATAATACCTACCGCGAGAGCTGGGTAGTGTGGGATAAAACGAGAGCCAATGCCGCCAGAATCGTCCCCGCCTTGCATGCCGAAACAGCATTTGTACTCACACAGGGTTTCATAGGCAGCACTTCCGAAAACTTCACCACTACACTGGGCCGTGAAGGATCAGATTATTCCGCAGCCATCTTCTCACACTGCCTCGATGCAAAAAGCATGACAATTTGGAAAGATGTACCCGGTGTTCTGAACGCAGACCCGCGTATCTTTGAGAACACGGTCAAACTCGACCGTCTCTCATATCGGGAGGCTATCGAAATGACTTACTACGGCGCTCAGGTTATTCACCCGAAAACAATCAAGCCGCTACAAAACAAGAATATTCCGCTCTTTGTAAAGTCCTTTCTTGATCCGGAGGGAAGCGGAACGGAAATTAGCAGCGATACCGACGATCTGTACCCGCCTATCGTGGTAGTGGAAAAAAAACAGGCACTTATGCATATCAGCACGCTTGATTATTCCTTCGTTGCCGAGCAGCATATTGCACGATTATTTAAAATAGCATCGGATTTGAGGATTTTCGTGAACATGATGCAGAATACTGCTGTTAGTTTCTCCGTATGTGTTCCGGATGTCCCCGACCGCATCGAAAAATTCGTTCAACTTGTGTCGGATGAATTCAAGGTGAAAACTGAAAGAGGGCTGGAACTCATTACCATCCGCCACTTTATGCCCGAAACTGTCGAAAACCTGAAGAAAAACAAAATTGTATTGCTCGAACAAAGCATTCAGAACACCATGCATATGGTGGTAAAGAATGTACCTGCTATCGAGCGCAAGGCGGTCGAAATTGCCGGTTCCAAAGCTTGAAAACTATGCGTCGCGACTATCTTATCCTGGCCGGAATGGGCTTGCTCTTCTTCCTGCCTTTTCTGGGGAATGTTCACCTGTTCGACTGGGATGAGATAAACTTTGCCGAGTGTGCCCGTGAAATGCTGATTACGGGCGACTGGCTGCAGCCACAGATTGACTTCGAACCCTTCTGGGAGAAGCCTCCACTTTTTTTCTGGATGCAGGCTCTCAGTATGAAGCTGTTCGGGGTGAGCGAGTTTGCAGCAAGGTTTCCAAATGTGCTGGCCGGTTTGGCAACAATACTTGTCGTCTATAAAATCGGAACTTCCCTGCATGGTCGAGTTTTTGGCTGGATCTGGGCCATGGGTTGGGTAGCGAGTCTGCTTCCCCACCTCTACTTCAGGAGTGGTATCATTGATCCCTGGTTCAACCTGTTCACCTTCGTTGGTCTGTACGGTTTCATCGAATTCCGATGGCGTTTCTTTACGCATCACCCGGATATGAGTTTTCTGAAAAAGTACAGATTTCTTGCACTTGGTGGCGGGGTACTGGGACTGGCCGTACTCACCAAAGGCCCTACTGCCTACCTGATCGCCATGCTCGTCATTGTTTTGTACTGGGCCCGATACAAATTCAGGGGAAAGGGTTACTTCCTGCACTTTGTCATTTTGTCGGCACATGCACTGCTCGCTGCGCTACTTTGGTTCGGAGTGGAAACATTCATGAACGGAACCTGGTTTGTAACGGAGTTTATTCAATACCAGATTCGATTGTTTGCCACGCCCGACAGCGGTCACAGCGGATTTTTGGGCTATCATTTTGTAGTATTGCTTTTCGGGTGCTTTCCTTTCTCTGTACTGGCATTACCCAATTTGTGGGGTATGAAAGATGACAGCGAAGATGAACTCCTCGAAAGCGATACACTCACTTCCTGCAAAAGGAGTGATTTCGGAACGTGGATGCAATTGCTTTTCTGGGTCGTACTGATCCTATTCAGTGTTGTCAAAACCAAAATTCTCCACTATTCTTCACTCGCATACTTCCCGCTTACCTACCTCGGAGCCCTTACACTGTGGAGAGCGATCAGGTGGGGTGTTTATCCGCGTATAGTATCATTCATGCTGATTCCCGTGGGCTTCCTCCTCGGAACACTGGTAGCAGCCATTCCGCTTGCCGGTATGAATATTGATGCAATCAGGCCCCTGTTCAGCAAAGATCCGTTTGCACTCGGCAATCTGGAAGCATCCGTCGCGTGGAGTTTTACAGATATGATACCCGGCCTGATACTTATTGCATCATCACTGGGGGCCGGAGTGTATTGGATACGCAAAAATGCCTGGCAGGCAGGACAGGTCTTACTTGCCGGAGGGGCAGTCTTTACCAGTTTCACGTTAGTGTTGCTGGTGCCCAATATCGAGGGATACAGCCAGCGGGCAGCCATCGAGTTTTATGAGTCGCACTGCGGCGAAAAATGCTTTATCAAACCGGTCGGATTCAAGAGTTATGCTCACCTTTTCTACTCCTGCAAGCAGGATCCGGGTGCAGACAAGGGAGCCGATGATTACGACAGACTGACATTCGGTGCTCCGGACAGGAATGTTTATTTCGTTGCAAAGGTTGAAAGGCTGGGCGAACTGCCCGGAATACCCGGATGCCACGAAATCGGTCGCCGAAATGGCTTCGTCTTCTTCGAAAGACACCCGGAACCCCCACCCCCTTCTTCACATGACTGACAAATCTGCAAGTGCCTGACAGAATACGGCGTGTTTTTCTGAAAAATTGTCAGGAATTTCATGTTAGCACGAAGTTTGATTGACAAGATTGACCGCAGAAAATTTTGTTTTCCGGTCTGAATCATACTTTAACCAAAACAATTAATAATTCTTCACTTATGAGACCAATCGCTGATCGTGTCATCATCAAGCCGGCTCCTGCCGATGAGAAAACCAAAGGCGGCATCATCATCCCGGATACTGCCAAGGAAAAACCGCAACGCGGTGAAGTCGTGGCTGTCGGACCCGGCAAACAGGGCAAAGACGGTTACAACATGACAGTTCAAGCCGGTGATATCGTGCTCTACGGCAAGTACGCCGGACAGGAAATCAATTACGAAGGTCAGGACTACCTGATCATGCGCGAAGACGAGATTCTCGTGGTTATGTAAGGGATCCGCCCCTTTCCAAATTGAAATCGAATTCCAATTGAACAAAACTAACAGTAAATCAATCTACAGATCATGTCTGCCAAACAGATAAATTTCAATTCCGACGCCCGCGAAAAGCTTAAAGAAGGCATTGACGCACTCGCTAACGCAGTGAAAGTTACCCTCGGCCCAAAAGGTCGCAACGTGGTTATCCAAAAATCTTTCGGAGCTCCAACTATCACCAAAGACGGTGTTTCTGTTGCCAAAGAGGTTGAACTCGAAGACGCAGTAGCCAACATGGGCGCACAAATGGTTAAAGAAGTTGCCAGCAAAACTGCTGACGCTGCCGGCGACGGTACCACCACGGCAACTGTCCTCGCTCAGGCCATGGTAAACGCGGGCCTCAAAAATGTAGCCGCAGGCGCAAATCCAATGGATCTCAAACGCGGCATTGACAAGGCTGTCAAGGTAATCATCACCAACCTGAAGGAACAATCTGAGCAAATCGGAGAAGATTTCAACAAAATCCAGCAGGTAGCCGCCATCTCGGCCAATAACGACGATACCATCGGTACCCTGATCGCAGATGCGATGAAGCGCGTAACGAAAGACGGAGTCATTACAGTGGAAGAAGCCAAAGGTACTGATACTGAAGTCAAAGAAGTAATCGGTATGCAGTTCGACCGCGGTTACCTCAGCCCCTACTTCATCACCGACGCCGAGAAAATGGAAGCAGCTTACGAAAATCCGTACCTGCTTATCACCGACAAGAAAATTTCCAACATGCAGGATCTCGTGCCTGTTCTGGAAAAATCACTGCAGACCGGACGCCCACTCCTCATCATCGCTGAAGATGTTGAAAGTCAGGCACTCGGTGTGCTGGTGGTCAACCGTCTCCGCGCAGGCCTCAAAGTGGTGGCTGTCAAGGCACCCGGCTTCGGCGACCGCCGCAAGGCCATGCTTGAGGATATCGCCATCCTTACCGGCGGTACTGTGATCAGTGAAGAACAAGGCTACAAACTCGAAAATGCAGGCCTTGAACATCTAGGCTCCTGCGAGCGCATCACGGTTGACAAAGACAACACGACTGTTGTTGGAGGAAAAGGTGACGCTGCCAATATCAAAGCCCGTATCGCACAGATCAAACAGCAGATCGAATCAACTACCAGCGACTACGACCGCGAGAAACTGCAGGAACGCCTTGCCAAACTGGCAGGTGGCGTGGCTGTTCTCTATGTTGGCGCCGCTACAGAGGTGGAAATGAAAGAAAAGAAAGACCGCGTTGACGACGCTCTGCACGCAACACGCGCCGCTATCGAGGAAGGTATCGTTCCGGGCGGTGGTGTCGCACTCGTACGCGCTATTGACAGCCTCAAAAAGGTGAAAGGCGCAAACGATGATGAAGAGTATGGTATCGCTATCGTGCGCAAAGCACTTGAGGCACCTATTCGTATTATCGCTGAAAATGCTGGTGTTGACGGCTCTCTTGTTTTCCACAAGGTGGCTGAAAGCAAAGGCAGCTTCGGTTACAACGCCCGCACTGATGAATACGAAGACCTGAAAAAGGCCGGTATCATTGACCCGACCAAGGTAACGCGTATTGCTCTTGAAAATGCTGCATCAATCGCTGCGCTTGTACTCACAACCGAGTGCGTTATCAGCGAGAAGCCCAAGAAAGAATCCGCTGGCGGTCACGCACACCCCGGAATGGGCGGCGGTATGGATATGATGTAATTTCCCCGCAATATCAATTAATCCCGGGCGCCTCCTGCAGGTTGCCCGGGATTTTTTTTACCCGCTCTATTCACTTATTAGCTACTTTTGTCGGATTGCATTCAGAAAATATACTAAAATGCCCTTACTCTTATCTTTTCTCAGAAGACTCCCGGTAATTCTGCTCCTGATCCCGTTTGCTTCGGGCGCACAGACCACCCTGAAAAAACAGGCTTCTGTTATGGCCGACCAGTTGCAGGGTAAGCTCGTTGAATGGAGACGGGATTTCCACGAGCACCCCGAGCTTTCCAACCGCGAATTCAGAACGGCCGAAGTAGTGGCCAACCATCTGCGTCAACTGGGTATGGAGGTGAAAACCGGAATTGCCAAAACTGGTGTGGTAGGCATACTCAGAGGCGACAAACCGGGCCCTGTTATTGGCCTCCGCGCCGATATGGATGCACTGCCAGTACAGGAACGTGTCAATGTACCCTTCAGGTCAACAGTGAAATCGAACTACAATGGTGAAGAAGTGAGTGTCATGCACGCATGCGGGCACGATGCCCACGTGGCCATACTCATGGGAACCGCAGAGGTGCTCGCATCCATGCGCAAACAACTGTCTGGTACTGTCGTTTTCGTTTTTCAACCCGCCGAAGAAGGTCCCCCGGCCGGTGAAGAAGGTGGTGCTCCGCTCATGATAAAAGAGGGCTTGCTCGACAATCCCAAAATCGAGGTCATGTTCGGTCTGCACATCAATTCACAAACAGAGTCGGGCAGAATAGCTTACCGGTCAGGTGGAGCCATGGCTGCTTCCGACTGGTTCTACATAACCGTACATGGAAAACAATCGCATGGATCACAGCCATGGAGCGGCATTGATCCGATCGTTGTATCGGCCGAGATCATACAGGGATTGCAAACGATTGTGAGCAGACAGGTGGACCTAACCGAATACCCGGCAGTAATCACAGTAGGCAAAATTGAAAGCGGCGTCAGGGCAAATATTATCCCCGAAATTGCCGAAATGGTGGGAACAATCAGGACACTTGACACCTCCATGCAAAAACTGATTCACCGTAAACTGGACCTCACAGCACAAAAAATAGCAGAAAGCGCCGGAGCGACCGCCGAAGTGAAAATTGATAACAAAACTCCGGTAACGTATAATAATCCTGAACTTGTCAGGTGGGCAATTCCCTCACTCCGGGAGGCTGCCGGCGACGGGTTTGTTGAAGAACACAAACCACGTACAGGAGCAGAAGACTTCGGTTTTTACGGACAAAAAATCCCGTGTTTTTTCTTCTTCCTTGGTGGAATGAAACCCGGCGAAAATCCCGAGAATGTCGCGGCGCATCATACACCCGATTTCTACCTCGACGAGAGTGGTTTCAGCCTGGGGGTCAAGGCATTCTGTAACCTGACACTCGATTATATGAACAGGAAATAAACCATGACAAACAAGGAAATTGCCTACGCATTTGATGAACTCGCCAGCCTGATGGAATTGCATGGGGAAGACGATTTCAGAATCAAATCATATAAAAATGCCTATCTGACTATCAGAAAACTGGACGCTCAGCTTGCAGACATGACAGAGGATGAAATGAAGTCCATCAAAGGTATCGGAAATGCCATCTCCGGAAAAATCAGGGAATTGACAGAAAACGGAAAAATGGCAAACCTTGAAAAATTCAGGGAGAGGACTCCCGCCGGCGTCAGGGAATTGCTTGAAATCAATGGTTTCGGTCCCAAAAAGGTCAGACAGGTGTGGCAGGAGATGGGTATTGAAAGTATCGGCGAATTATGGTACGCCTGTAATGAAAACCGACTGGTCGAGTACAAAGGATTTGGCCTCAAAACTCAGCAGGAACTCCTCAAAAACCTCGATTATTACCAGAAAAGCAAAGGGAAACTTCATCTTGACGCAGCAGAAGAAATTGTTGATGCCATCGGTGCCCGAATCACGGCTGTACTCCGGGGTGCTTATGTTTCCCCTGTTGGTGAACTTAGAAGGAAATGCCCCGTAATATCCTTGCCGGAAATCCTGGTGGGATACAATGGCGAACTTGGTGCTGTGTTCGACGACACGCTCACACCTGTCAGCGAGACTGACAGTATGATCACCGTTATGCTGAATGGTGAATCAAAAGCAGTAATCCACCACTGTAACGCAGAGGAATTTGGCTCAAAGTTATTCCTTCTTACAGGATCCGACAGTTTCGTCAGGGGATTTGCAAACGAAAATGCAGGTAAGGAATTCAGGGCACTGAGAACCGAATTTGATGTCTTTGAAAAGGCTCAATCTGCTTATGTGGTGCCCGAACTGAGAGAATCATATCCGGTACATCAGTTTTTGGGTGAACGACTTGTAGAACAACACGATCTGACAGGTATATTGCACATACATACTACCTACAGCGACGGACTGCACTCGCTCAGGCAGATGTGCGAACGCGCACGCGACCTCGGATACGATTATATTGGCATTACGGATCACAGCCAGTCTGCATTTTATGCCAACGGGCTCAAACCGGACAGGTTGAAGCAGCAGTGGGATGAAATTGATCAGTTGAACGAAGAAATGGTTGATTTCAGAATTCTGAAAGGTATCGAAAGCGATATTCTGAATGATGGATCCCTGGACTACCCCGATGACATACTGGGTAATTTTGACTTTATCATCGCCTCCGTCCATTCCAACCTTAAAATGACCATTGAAAAGGCAACAGAGCGGGTAGTAAGAGCCATAGAACATCCCAAAACAACCATACTCGGCCACCCTACAGGCCGACTTCTTCTGAGCAGGGAGGGATACCCGCTTGAATGGGATGCTGTTTTTGAAGCGTGTGCCCGAAATAATGTTGCAATTGAACTGAATGCGCACCCGTACAGGTTGGATATTGATTACACATTGATCCCCAGAGCCGTCAGTCATGGCATTAAAATAAGTATAAACCCCGATGCTCACAGTCTTTCTGGCATGGATGTTGTCAAATATGGATTATCAATTGCCAGAAAAGGCGGACTATCCCCCGAATACTGCTTCAATGCGCAACCATTAAATATGCTGATATGATCAAAAACATTATTCTTGACTTCGGACACGGCGGTATTGACAGCAATGGTCAATATACCACCGCTCCTTCCAAAATGTTCAGATTTCCTAACGGCGAAGTCGCTTATGAAGGTGAAATCAACCGACAGATTGGGGGTATGCTGGAATTGTACCTGAATACGCATAGACTCAGGTACAATATCGTCAAAACAGTCAATTTTTATGATCCAACGGATGTTTCACTGGATAAAAGGGTCGAAATTGCAAACAAGTACGACAGGAATGAGACAGTCCTTATTTCTATTCACTCCAATGCCAGTTCACCCGCGGGCCTCGGGCGTGGTTTTGAAATCTACACGACACGAGGTCAAACTCAAAGCGACCTGATGGCCTCGGAAATCGGAAATGTAATCAGGGATTTTTACAAAAAAGAGGGTCTCAGTCTCCGATTTGATTTTGAGGACAATGATCTCGACAAGGAGGCAAATTTCCAGATACTAAGGCAAAGCAAATGCCCTGCCGTTCTGCTTGAGTGCCTGTTTTTCGACAACTGGGAAGATTTCAAAAGACTGA
>JBDLWO010000161.1:0-3149 GCA_039804245.1 Bacteroidota bacterium | reverse complement strand
ATCCATGTGGGCGATACTGTCATTGGTATCAAAGGGCGTGTGGGCTTTGAAGCAGCTGCTCCACTGGTTATCATCAAAGCACATCACCTGCTCGAGAAACACACACTCACCAAGTGGCAACTGAGCTGGAAGGACCAGCTCGCATCCTGGTACGGAAACTGGCTTCATGAAGGACAAATGCTCGATCCAGTGATGCGTGACATCGAATCTTTCCTCGAAAGCACCCAAAAAACTGTAACCGGAACTGTATTCTGTACACTCCACCCATACCGTTTCTCACTCGACGGCATTGAAAGTCCGCACGACCTGATGAGTAACCGATTCGGAAGTTACGGGGAGATGAACAAGGGGTGGAGCGGAGAGGATGTACGCGGATTTGCCAAAATTTTTGGGAACCAGACTACTATTTACCACAAAGTAAACGACCCTGAGAATGAAGGTTAATATCAGGGCCGGAATTGCCGGAGCCGCCGGATATACAGGTGGCGAATTACTGCGTATTCTGTTGCGACATCCGGAGGTAGAGATTGTGTTCGCTCACAGTAAAAGTAACGCCGGCAAACCTGTCAGCCATGTACACCGCGATCTTGTCGGCGAAACCGATCTGATTTTCGCTGATACCATGGAACCCGGGCATGCGGATGTCCTGTTTCTGTGTTTGGGCCACGGCGAATCAAAAATACTGCTCGAATCGCTGCCTCTTCCCGAAAAGGTTAAAATCATTGACCTGAGCCAGGATTTTCGCCTGGCCAAAGACCGGATATCCGGCAGGCGTCAATTTATTTACGGTTTGCCTGAGCTCTGTCGGGAAGAAATCAGACAGGCTGACAACATAGCCAATCCGGGCTGTTTTGCCACAGCCATCCAACTCGCACTGCTGCCGCTTGCTCACTCGGGACTGCTTGGAACGGTACACGTAACGGGTATCACAGGGGCTACAGGAGCCGGACAAAGTCTGCAACATACACTCCATTTCCCCTGGCGAACCAATAATATATCTGCCTACAAGACGCTGGCACATCAGCATCTGCATGAAATCAGACAATCGCTGGCAGTGCTGCAGCCAGGTGCACACAGCGTTCATTTCATACCGTGGCGAGGCGATTTTGCACGGGGTATATTCGTCAGCTGCTGTATTCCCTTCAGCGGCACACCTGAATCTGTCGGTACACTTTACGAAGTTTTTTACGAAAATCATCCGTTTACACACGTTTCCCGGGAAGCAATTGACCTTAAACAGGTAATTAATACAAACAAGTGTCTGATCCAGACTGAATATGCAGACGGACAATTGGCAGTACATGCCGCCATTGACAACCTGCTGAAGGGCGCCAGTGGACAGGCAGTACAGAATATGAATCTGATGTTCGGACTGGAGGAAAACACCGGACTACTTCTGAAACCCGTAAATTTCTGATAATGAAGCTATTCGACGTATATCCCCTTCAACCCATCACCATCGAGCGTGCGCAGGGTGCCTGGGTTTGGGACAACCAGGGGAACAGATACCTCGATATGTATGGCGGACATGCTGTCATTTCCATAGGTCACACACATCCGCATTATATCAAAAGGCTGACAGAGCAATTGAATAAAATCGGATTTTACTCCAACTCTGTCCACCTCCGAATTCAGGAAGAGCTGGCAGAAGTACTGGGGCGACTTTCCGGAAAACCGGAATTTCAGCTTTTTTTATGTAATTCGGGTGCAGAAGCCAATGAAAACGCCCTCAAACTGGCGTCATTCCATACGGGCAGGAAAAAAGTGGTAGCATTCAGGCATGGTTTTCACGGTCGAACTTCGCTGGCCGTGGCGGCCACCGATAATCCCAAAATAGTAGCGCCCGTCAATCAGACCGATCATGTCATTTTTTTGCCTTTCAACGATGAAGCGGTGCTGGATGCTGTTTTTTCTGAACAAGGCGAAGAAATTGCAGCAGTCATAGTGGAGGGCATACAGGGAGTGGGTGGCATTCATGAGGCCTCGGTGCCATTTCTGAAAAAAATCCGAAATCTGTGTGATGCGTGGGGAGCCATTTACATAGCAGATGGTATTCAGTGCGGTTATGGAAGAACCGGTACATTTTTCTCCCATGACTACAGTGGTACGGAGGCAGACATCTACACCACGGCCAAAGGCATGGGGAACGGGTTCCCGATCGGCGGGGTATGGATTGGTCCGCAATTCACACCGTGGCACGGTATGCTGGGTACCACATTCGGAGGTAATCCGCTGGCGTGCGCAGCAGCACTGGCAGTAGCAGAAGTGATGGAATCGGAATCTCTGATGCTGAATGCAGCAGAAACAGGGACTTATCTACTGACACAACTGAAGGCCTGGCCCGGAATCAGGGAAGTGCGCGGACGGGGACTGATGATCGGAATAGACCTTCCCGCGGAAAAATCAGGCCTCAGAAACAAATTGCTCCTTGAAGAAAGGGTATTCACAGGCGAAGCAAAACCCAATATTGTCCGCCTGTTGCCATCACTTGCCCTGACACGTGACGAGGCAGATCATTTCCTTGAAAAATTCCGGCTATCATACCACAACTGAAATTTACTGATGATGAATTTTACCTCCGTTCAGGATGTACCAGACGTGGCTGCACTGGTAAACGAAGCCATTGAGTTAAAAAAAGCACCTCTGGCATTCAGCCATTTGGGTCTCAACAAAACGCTCGGACTTGTATTCATGAACCCGAGCCTGCGTACACGGCTGAGCACGCAAAAGGCAGCCTCCAATCTCGGTATGAACGTATTGTCGGTGAACGCCGACCGCGACAGCTGGGCAATCGAGTTTCAGGACGGAGCAGTGATGAATGGCACGACCGTTGAACACATCCGGGATGCAGCGCCTGTACTCGGCTCCTGCTGCGATATAATTGGCGTACGGTGCTTCCCCGGCCTTGTTTCACGGGAGGCCGATTACAGCGAGCATATTATGAAGCAGTTCATAAAATGGACAGGCCGGCCTTATGTGAGTCTGGAATCAGCCACCCTGCATCCGCTTCAGAGTCTGGCCGACTGCATTACTATTGCCGAGCACCGCCCGGCACACCGGCCGAAGGTAGTGCTAACCTGGGCACCACATGTGAAACCATTGCCCCAGGCCGTTGCCAATTCATTTGCCGAATGGATGTGCCGGATGGA
>JBDLWO010000160.1:0-41606 GCA_039804245.1 Bacteroidota bacterium | reverse complement strand
CTCCGGAGCGGTGACTGATCACGGACGTGTAGGCATGACGTGTAGCCAGGTTCACAGCGTTGATTGTTTCGGTGAGCGACCCAATCTGGTTCACCTTGATCAGGATGGAGTTGGCCACCTTATTGTCTATACCGTGCTGCAGACGGTCCACATTGGTAACAAACAAATCGTCGCCTACCAGTTGAATACGGTGACCAAGTGTTTCGGTCATCAGTTTCCAGCCGTCCCAGTCGTCTTCTGCAAAACCGTCTTCGATGGAGAAAATCGGATAGCGATTGCACCAGTCCTTCCAGAAACCAACCATATCTTTGGAAGAGTAGCGGTCGCCGCTGGATTTTTTGAATACATACTCGCCTTTTTCAGCGTCGAAGAACTCGGTGGAGGCAGCATCGAGGGCAATAACAATATCGTCGAGCGGACGGTAGCCGGCCGCCTCTATGGCCGTCATCACCATTTGAATCGCCTCTTCGTTGTTTTTGATACCCGGGGCAAAGCCACCCTCATCGCCAACGTTTGTGGCATATCCCTTGCTCTTCAGGACTTTTTTCAGGTGGTGGAATACTTCCACACCCATACGCAGACCCTCACGGAAAGACTCAGCACCTACCGGCATGATCATAAACTCCTGAAAATCAATGCCATTGTCAGCATGAGCACCACCGTTCAGGATATTCATCATCGGAACGGGCAACACGTGGGCATTTACACCGCCCAGATAACGGTAGAGTGGCTGTCCAAGTTCTTCGGCTGCTGCACGGGCTACAGCGAGACTTACTGCGAGGATGGCGTTGGCGCCCAGTTTGGCCTTGTTGCGCGTGCCATCAGCGTCGAGCATCAGTTTGTCAATTCGGATCTGATCGGTAACCTCCTGGCCAATCAGTTCACCACGGATCACCTGCTCTATGTTTTTGACTGCTTTCTGCACCCCTTTGCCGAGATAACGGTCTTCTTCATCGCGAAGTTCAACAGCCTCATGCGCGCCTGTACTGGCGCCACTGGGAACAGCGGCACGGCCGACAAAGCCGGTTTCCGTCCAGACTTCAGCTTCTACTGTGGGGTTGCCGCGGGAATCAAGAATTTCGCGGGCAATAATGTCACGGATTGCACTCATATTTTGTGAAAACAGATTTGTAAGAAAATTTTGAACCGCAAAGGTAGCCATTTCCGGCTTGGTACTGGTACTCAAAAGTTGTTATGATAAAATTAATACTATCATTTGTTAATGACCTATTTCAACCAAACTTCATTATGTTTGCGCGACAAAAATCGAAAAAGACATGACACATCCAAAAGCTACGCTCCTTTATGTGGAGGACGATGAGAGCCTCAGTTTTGTAACCCGCGATAATCTCGAGCTCAGCGGCTATGAGGTTGCCTACTGTGAAGACGGGCAAAAAGCAATGGATCTGATCGGAAACGGGCAAAAATTCGACCTTTGTATCCTTGATGTCATGTTGCCGGAGGTGGACGGTTTCACACTGGCCCAGGAGATCAGAAAACGCGATGACCAGGTGCCAATTATTTTCCTGACGGCCAAAAGCATGAAGCAGGACAAGATTCACGGCCTCACCATCGGCGCCGACGACTATATCACCAAGCCATTCAGTATAGAAGAACTGCTGCTGAAAATTGATATTTTTCTGCGCAGAACCAGGTACTCCAGTATGCTCAAACCTGGAGCCCCCATTAGTATCGGTACTTACCAGTTTGACTACAAAAACCTGAGTCTGACCTCTGATGGATACGCTGAGACGCTGACAATCAAGGAAGCGGAACTGTTGAAATTGCTGAACGAGCACAGAAATCAGGTGGTAAAACGCTCATACATACTCGAAACCATCTGGGGCAAAGATGATTATTTCCTTGGACGGAGCCTGGATGTATTTATCTCGCGACTGCGCAAATACCTGAGCCTCGACGACAGGATAAAAATTGAAAATATCCATGGGGTAGGGTTCAAGTTCAGGGTAGATGATTAACCTCTTGCTCGTTGGTTGAATGTGATTCCGTAACTTCGCCCCTCTTTTCTCCCCCGAAAAGGGCTCTCTGTCAAATCTAACCAATTCGTAAGGCCATGTTGTCATCTCTGTTCTTCCTCGCCCTGACTGCCAGTGCCGGCTGGTTCGCCTTCAGGGGCTTCAGCAGGGTTCGCCGGAATATTCTCCTCGGAAAGGACGAACCGATTACCGGTGATCCGTCTCAGCGCTGGAAAAACATGTTCCTCGTTGCACTAGGACAACAGAAAATGTTCAAAAACTGGCTCCCCGCGGTGCTGCACCTCTTTCTGTATGTGGCTTTTGTTATCACGCAAATCGAGCTGATCGAGATTGTGGTGGATGGCATTTTCGGTACTCACCGCTTTTTCGCCCCTTACCTCGGCAGTTTCTACACGTTTGTCATCAGTTCGATCGAGGTACTGTCGGTACTGGCCTTTGTCGCCACCATTATCTTTCTTTCCCGCCGTAATCTGATCAGGGTTGCCCGGTTTCAGAAGCCTGAACTCAACGGGTTCCCCTCCCGCGATGCCAATATTATCCTGCTGGCCGAGATCGTTCTCATATTTGCCATTTTCTGCATGAACGGCGCCGACAAAGTACTGCAGGCCCGCGGCGCTGACCACTATCACCTGACGGGTAATTTTGCCGTGAGCACCTGGCTGGGGCCAGCACTGTTTGGAAGTCTCACCGATGGCGCACTGGTGGCCGTGGAACGCTTCGGCTGGTGGCTTCACCTGTCGCTCGTTCTCGGATTTCTTTGCTACCTCCCCTGGTCCAAACACCTGCATATTATCCTGGCTTTCCCCAATACCTGGTATGCCGATATCACCTCCCGTGGTCAGATGACCAATATGCCCGATATTCAGCGCGAGGTCAGAAATATGATGGGATTACCCCCGATCGGAGAAGATAATCCCGCTCCGGATAGCGGGTCTTTCGAATTCGGAGCCAATGATGTGTTCTCACTGAGTTGGAAAAATGTACTTCAGGCTTATTCCTGCACCGAATGTGGCCGCTGTACCGACGCCTGTCCGGCCAACCAGACTGGCAAAAAGCTGTCGCCCAGAAAGATCATGATGGACGTACGCGACCGCGCGGAAGAAATTGGCCTCGCTATCGAAAAAGGTGAGCAAACCCGCGATGGGTATAACGACGGAAAATCGCTCTTCGACCGGATAACCCCCGAGGAAATTCACGCCTGCACCACCTGTAATGCCTGTGTGGAAGCCTGTCCGGTACTGATCAATCCGCTCGATGTCATCCTGCAAATGCGCCGACACGAAATACTGACCCAATCCGCCGGCCCGGCCGAGTGGCTTCCCATGTTCAACGCCATCGAAAATACCGGCGCCGCATGGGCCATGAGCGAACCAAGGGACGCATGGAAAGACTGATCTGAACTTTTACCCGGATGCAAAAATATCTGTTACTCGCCCTGCCCCTGACCACACTCCTGTCCTGTGGAAAAACCGACTCCTCACAGGTAAACAGCGCCTGGCGCCCGGAACAGCCTTCCGCTCCAGCCGATGCCCTGTTCCAGAAATTGGGCAGCTCCGAAACGGGTGTCTCGTTCAAAAATGAGATACACGAAACACATGAACTCAATATCGTGGCCAATGCTTACCTCTATAACGGCGGCGGCGTGGGCGTGATTGATGTGAATAACGACGGACTGCAGGATTTGTACTTCACGGCTACCATGGGCCCCTGCAAACTCTACCTTAACAAAGGCAGTCTGAAATTCGAAGATATCACACAACAGGCCGGCGTGGAAGCCGCTCCGGGACTGAAAACCGGGGTGACTGTGGTGGATATCAACGCCGACGGGCTACAAGACCTGTACGTATGCCGAACTACACTGAAACCAGATGACAACAGCAAAAATCTGCTGTTCATCAACAACGGCAACAGCACCTTCTCCGAAAGTGCCGCCAGTTACGGACTGGCCGATAACTCACCCTCCAACCTGGCCAATTTCTTCGATTGCGACAACGACGGTGATCTTGACTGCTTTCTGATCAATCATTCGGTTGATTACTCCAATGTGAGCTCCGTTCGGGCCAAAGACGACGGAAAGGGCAATATTCAGCGCATCACCGAACCCGTTATGCCCTTTGAATCGAGCAGACTCTACCTCAATAACGGGAATGGCACCTTTTCTGATGTAACAAAGCAAAACGGACTGTACAGCCGCGCCTTTTCACTCAGCGTGACAGCTATGGACCTCAACGGCGACGGCCTCAGGGACATCATGGTCGGCAACGACTATATTGATCCCGATTTCGTTTACCTGAATAATCCGTCGAAACCGGGTACCTTCTCCGAGCGGGCGAACAGCACTTTCCGCCATTTCTCCAATCACACCATGGGTGTTGACTTCGGCGATATCAATAACGACGGACTGAATGATATCATGGCGCTCGATATGCTCGCTGAGCCCGCCATGCGCCGGCAGGAACTCATGAACACTATGACCCTCGACAGACAGACCACGCTGATCAAATACGGATACGGAAAACAACAGATGCGCAATGTGCTTCAGCTCAACAACGGGAATGGCACATTCAGCGAAATAGGATGCCTGGCAGGCGTGTTCCAGACCGACTGGAGCTGGGCTCCGCTGATTCAGGATTACGACAACGACGGCTGGCGCGATATTTTTGTCGCCAATGGTTACCGCCGCGATATGAGTAATCTCGATTACATCAATTTTGTGGTGGACTCTGTCTCCAAAATGGGCGGCTTCAATCAGAAAAATATCCCGGATGTGGAAAAATTCCTGGATCTGATTCCCAGCACGCCTATTCAGAATTATTGCTTCCGGAACCGCGGCGATCTCACTTTCGAGAATGTAAGTACAGCATGGGGATTCACCGATCTGAATTTTTCCAACGGTTCAGCTTATGCTGATCTCGATAACGATGGTGATCTCGACATGATCGTCAATAATCTGAACAGTGAGGCTCTTGTTTACAGGAACCAGGCTACAGAGCAACAAAAAGGCAAATGGCTGCAAGTCAGGCTGCAGGGACAGGCACCCAACACTTACGCGGTGGGCGCCCGCGTACATGTGAAGGTCGGAAATAATGAATATGTGGACGAACTCACTCCTACCAGAGGCTTCTTTTCCTCCGTGGAGCCACTGCTGCATTATGGTCTGGGAACTTCAAGTCAGGCCGACCTGGTAGAAGTAGAGTTTCCCGGCGGAAAACTGGTCAGACTCCAGAATGTAGCGGCCAACCAGCGCTTGGTGGTGAAAATCAGCGAGGCCAGACCCGGGAAAATCAGTCTGCCCGCTCCCGGCGCAGCTGTGTTCCGCGCGGCAGCAGCACCCGCTTTCACACACAGGGAAGATGATATTCAGGATTTCACCCGCGAGCGGCTCCTGCCCTGGCGGATGTCGTGCCCGGGTCCCAAAATGGCGACGGGCGATGTAAATGGCGACGGGCAGGACGATTGTTATATCGGAAATGCAGCCGGCTCTGCCGGAGCCGTATTTATTCAGCGCGGAGGAAGCTTCCAGTCGGTCCCGGGCGCTGTATTTGATGCCGATAAAGCTTCGGAAGATGCCGGCGCAGTATTCTTTGATGCTGACGGCGACAAGGACATGGACCTGGCTGTTGCTTCAGGCGGAAATACTGATCCCGCCAATGCCGCCAATTATGCCCCGCGTATCTATATCAACGACGGTAAGGGCAATTTTTCGAAGAAGAAAGACGGTATGCCGGTTTCTTTTGGTTCCCTGTCTGTCGTAACGGCTCATGATTATGACGCTGATGGCGATGAGGACCTGTTCTGGGGCGGATGGGGCGTACCGGGCAAATACCCTGCCTCGGTACCCGGTATGGTATGGCAGAATGACAAGGGAAATTTCACGGAAGTGACAGACAGAGTGGCGCCAGCCATCAAAGGACTGGGTATGGTGCGTGCCATGTCGTGGGCCGATTTCAACGGCGATGGCAAAAAAGAGCTGCTCACAGCTGGCGAGTGGACGGGTGTACGCCTGTTCGCCATCAATAATGGCAAAATAGAGGATGTATCGGCCACTTACGGACTGAGCGGCACCGAGGGCATCTGGCGCAGTCTGGAACCCGCCGACCTCGACAGCGATGGCGACCTGGATTTCGTGGCAGGCAATATCGGGCTAAACACCCGGTACACCGCCACACCGGACGCCCCCCTGCGCATGTATGCAAAGGATTTCGACGGTAACGGGAGTATGGATCCCATTATAACCCAGATGGAAGGAAATCACGAATACCCGGTCGCCCTGAGGGAGGTATTGATCAAGCAGCTGCCCGGATTGCGCAAGAAATTTGTGCGTACCATCAATTACGCGAAGGCCGGTATCGGCGATGTACTGGATGAAGACCAGCTCAAATCAGCTACACAGTTCCGGTGCAGCCACCTGGCCTCGGCGGTATTCATCAATGAAGGCGGCAAATTTGTGATGAAAAAACTGCCCAACGAGGCGCAGATAGCTCCCGTGACGGGCATTCAGTGTTTCGACTGGCAGAATGACGGAGATATGGACATCCTGATCGTCGGCAATGATTATGGCCAGCAAACAGAGAGCGGTCCGCTCGATGGCGGCAACGGGCTACTGCTGGAAAACACCGGCAAGGGAACATTCCGCCCTGTTGCTCCCCGTCGCTCGGGCTTCTGGGCATCCGGCGAGGCACGTGACGTGAAAATATTGAAGGGGGGCAGTTCACCGCTATTCCTGGTATCAAACAACAACAGCGCCCCGCAGGCGTATTATCTGATAAAATAGAAATGGTAGCAATCATCATGGGATCCGGCTCCGATATGCCGGTGATGCAAAAGGCGGCTGATGTACTCAGCGAACTGCAGGTACCGTTCGAGATGACCATTGTATCGGCGCACCGTACACCGGAGCGTATGTTCGACTTCGCGCGCAATGCGCACGAGCGCGGTATCCGGGTAGTGATTGCAGGAGCGGGTGGCGCAGCACACCTGCCCGGTATGGTAGCTGCCATTTCACCCCTCCCCGTCATAGGCGTTCCTGTCAAATCGTCGAACTCGATTGACGGCTGGGACAGCATCCTGTCTATCCTGCAGATGCCCGAGGGAGTACCTGTGGCCACCGTTGCCCTGAATGCCGCCAAAAATGCCGGCATACTTGCGGCACAGATGCTTGCAACAAGCGACGCAGCACTGCTCGGCCGCGTGGCGCAGTTTAAAAAGTCACTGGAAGAAAAAGTGATGGATCAGGTGAAGGAACTGGAAAAGAAGTAGTTCAGAAATCGCAAAGCGACCTGTTCTCTCTGAGCCAGCGTTCTTTGGCCTGATAATCAGGCATATAGTGTTCTACCAGCGCCCAGAACTTGTCTGAGTGATTCATCTCCACCAGGTGAGCAAGTTCGTGTACAATGACATAGTCCTGTACCGGAACAGGAGCAAAAAGCAGTCGGGTTGAGAGATTCACATTGCTGTTCGACGAACAGCTGCCCCAGTTGGAGTGATTGTATTTCAGATTGACACTCTTGATAGGTCGTCGTACAGTACGGTTGTTCCATTCGTGTACCCGCTGATGGATTTCGGGATAAAAATCGCCGGCAACCACCCTGGAGAGCAGCGTTTTGATGCTCTTGTACCGGTGCATTTCACTTGCATGGGAAGCCAGCTGAATATGAACGGTATCGCCAATCAGGCGTGCAGTGTGGGAGGCACGTTCTTCAATTTTCAGGTCGAGCATATATTTCCGGTTACCTACAATCAGCGTGTCACCAGTCTGGTAATTCTTGCGGGTGAAGGGCTCGCGCATGGCGGGTTTGTCTCTGAGCACCTGCGCCACCCATGCCTCCAGTCGTGTTACCTGCTCCCTGACAAATTCAGGTGGGGCTCCGTGTGGCACCCGCAGTGTAGCGCGGCGCCCGGTGAGTCCGAACCGGGTGTCGCGCCTGAACTCATGAAAGATATCAACCGGAATTTCCAGTCCTTCAGCTTTTATTATCGTACGGGCCTTCAAAAGGAGCAGCTTGTTTTGAATCGCAAAAGTATGAGTTTTATCAGGTATCAGGTACAGAGAAACTGTCACAACCCGAAGCCCCGAAAATACATGCATACACATGTATTAAAAATCAAAAACTACCTCACAACACCCTATATTTGCGCGATTTTTTGAACCCCCGGGTTAATTTATTGTTCTGACGTCAATAAACGTATCACGCGCGCATGACCGATCATTCTGCAGTTTTCAACGCACATCCACAATACATAGAAACTCTGTACCAGAACTGGCTGAAAAACCCCGAATCCGTTGCACCGGACTGGGATGCCTTTTTCAAGGGTTTCGATTTTGCCCTGAACAATGCCGAGGGCATTTCCGCAGGTATTCCTTCAGCTGGCGCCGACCTCGTAAAAGAATTTTCTGTAGCCTCCCTTATTAACGGTTATCGCGATCGAGGCCATGCCCTTTCCACGACCAACCCGCTGAAGCCCCGAAAAAACAGATATCCGCGACTCGAGTTGTCGGATTATGGCCTTTCAGAGGCGGATCTCGATACCCGTTTCGCAGCAGGATTCGAAACAGGTATGCCCAATGCGACTCTCCGCGAAATAGTTGACCGGTTGAGAAAGTTGTACTGCGGCAATATCGGATTCGAGTTCACGCACGTATTCAATCAGGAAAAGTACGACTGGCTCCGCGATAAAATAGAGAGCAGAAATCTGGCTTCTGACTACGGGTTTCCTCTTGACAAAAAACGCCGGATCCTGGAAAAAATCAACGGTGCTGTGGGTTTTGAGCAGTTTCTCGCCACCAAATTCGTGGGTCAGAAGCGTTTTGGACTGGAAGGCGGCGAGTCGGCCATTGCAGCGCTCGATGCCATGATCAACCGGGCAGCCGAGATGGAGACACCCATCGAAGAAGTGGTAATCGGTATGGCCCACCGCGGGCGCCTGAACGTACTCTGTAATATCGTCGGTAAAACATACGAACAGATTTTCAGCGCTTTTGAAGACAAATCTATTCCGGATCAGAGCTTCGGCTCAGGTGATGTGAAGTATCATCAGGGCTATTCATCTCAGGTGGAGGCACTCAACGGCCGTAAAGCGTACGTAAAATTACTCCCTAACCCCAGTCACCTTGAGGCGGTCAATCCGGTAGTGGAAGGCTTCTGCCGCGCCAAGCTGGATATCATGTACACCGATAACTTCGACCGCGTCATCCCGATTCTCATTCACGGCGATGCAGCGGTTGCTGGTCAGGGTATTGTTTATGAAGTAATTCAGATGATGAATCTGGAGGGCTACAACACGGGCGGAACGGTGCATCTTGTTATTAACAACCAGATCGGATTTACCACAGGATGGGAAGATGCGCGAAGCAGTCATTACTGCAGCAGTATTGCAGAGGTGGTGGAAGCTCCTGTGTTTCATGTCAACGGCGACGATCCGGAGGCGGTAGTTTATGCCGCCGAACTGGCTATTGAATACCGCCAGAAATTCAACACAGATGTATTTCTGGATGTTGTTTGCTACCGCCGCAATGGCCATAACGAAAGCGATGAGCCGCGTTTCACACAACCTGAAATGTGGAAAATCATCGAAAAGCACGAGGATCCGCGCTCGCTGTACACACGTACACTGATTGCCCGCGGCGATGTGGATGAACAGTTGGCCAAGGATATGGAAGCCCGCTTCCGCGCCGACCTGCAGGCACGCCTCGATAATGTGCGTCAAAAACCGCTCCCCTACACCTACCAGGAGCCCGAAATGCACTGGAAAGCGCTGAGAAAAACGGTGGACGACAAGGATTTTCAGGAAAGTCCGGAAACCGGCATTTCACGCCAGGTAATTGACAAGGTGCTGAATCACCTGCTCACATTCCCCGAAGGCTTCACCCCTATCTCTCAGATATCCAAACTGAACGATGCAAAAAAACAGCTGGTAGCATCGGGTAAAATTGACTGGCAACTGGGTGAGCTGCTCGCCTATTCGTCGCTCCTGCTTGAAGGCCGCGACATTCGTATGAGCGGACAGGATGTCAAGCGCGGCACTTTCAGTCACCGGCACGCCTGCGTGATTGATGCCAATGACTACCATGAACTGAACCGCCTCGACGGTCTGTCTCCGGATCAGGGCCAATTCCGTATATTCAACTCGTTACTCAGTGAGTACGCTGTGCTCGGCTTCGAATATGGTTATTCACTTTCCACGCCCGATGCACTGGTAATCTGGGAAGCACAGTTCGGCGATTTCGCCAACGGCGCCAGTACCATCATCGACCAGTTTATTTTCGCCGGTGAAAGCAAGTGGCAGCGCATGAGTGGCCTGGTCATGTTACTCCCGCATGGCTATGAGGGTCAGGGCCCCGAGCACTCCTCCGCCCGCCTCGAGCGTTTTCTGCAGGGCTGTGCCGAAAATAACGTCACGGTAGCAAACGTGACATCGGCATCCAACTTCTTCCACCTGCTTCGTCGCCAGATAGTGCGGCCCTTCCGCAAGCCACTCATCGTCATGTCGCCCAAATCAACACTCCGGGCGCCATTCAATCTGGGTGAAATCAGCGAAATCGAAACAGGTACCCGCTTCCGCGAAATCATAGACGACGCAAGCGCCAATGCCAAAAAAGTAAAACGCGTACTGGTTTGCTCCGGCAAAGTTTATTACGATCTGCTCAAAAAACAGCAGGAAGACGGAAGAGAAGATATTGCCATCGTCCGTCTGGAACAAATCTATCCATTCCCGAAAACACAGTTCGAGGCACTCCTGAAGAAATACAAAGGCGCCGAACTGATGTGGGTGCAGGAAGAACCCGCCAATATGGGCGCCTGGGGATATATAGCGCTCAACCACAGCCAATATAACTGGAAGTGTTCTGCGCGCCGTGCCGCCGCATCACCAGCCACTGGCTTCCCCAAAGCACATGAGAAAGAGCAGGCCGATCTGGTAGCTGCCGCTTTCGGGGTGTAAACAGGCTGGGGTATAGTGGCTATGGGGTATTGGGTGTAGTGTGTCCTCATGAAACAGGAAGACAGGCATCCAGCCTTCACCCAAAACCACGTACCCAAAACCCTTCTCACACAAACCGGCTCAGCAGATTTTCAAACAACTCCTGACGGCCACTCCGCTGCTGTGGTTCGCCATCACGCTGTGCAATTTTCCTGAGGTCTTTCAGTTGCAGTTTTCCGGCTTCGAAGGCTTGACCCTCTCCGCTGTCGAACGAGGCATAACGCTCCCGCACCAGTCCGGAATAGGATGAATTGTTCAGCACCTCATGCGCGGCCAGGAGTGCGCGCGCGAAGGCATCCATTCCACCGATATGCGCATAAAAAATATCCTCCAGGTCTGTTGAGTTGCGGCGGGTCTTGGCATCGAAGTTGATTCCTCCGCCAGCAAATCCGCCGGCTTTAAGGATCACCAGAAATGACTCTGTCAGTTCATAAACATTGTTGGGGAACTGGTCGGTATCCCAGCCATTCTGGTAGTCGCCCCGGTTGGCATCAATGGATCCGAGCATCCCGGCTCCTGCCGCTACCGCCAGTTCATGCTGGAAAGTATGCTGCGCCAGTGTGGCGTGGTTCACTTCAATATTCAGTTTGAAATCCTTGTCGAGTCCGTACTCGCGCAGGAAACCAATAGTGGTGGCGGCATCGAAATCGTACTGATGCTTCATCGGTTCCATTGGCTTGGGTTCGATGAAGAAAGTGCCCGTGAATCCTGCTTTCCGGGCATAATCCCTGGCGAGATGCAGGAAACGGGCGAGATGGTCGAGTTCCCGCTTCATATCTGTATTAAGCAGGCTCATGTATCCTTCACGGCCACCCCAAAACACATAATTTTCTCCACCCAGCTTGATAGTGGCATCCAGTGCATTTTGTACCTGTGCACCCGCCCAGGCCACGACCTGAAAATCGGGGTTGGTGGCTGCCCCGTTCATGTAGCGCGGATGCCCGAACAGGTTGGCGGTGCCCCAAAGGAGTTTGACACCTGTCTCGCGCTGTTTTTCCAGGGCGTAATCGGTAATTTTGGCTAACCGGCGTTCACTTTCACGCAGTGTCGGTCCTTCCTGCACCAGATCATAATCGTGGAAACAATAGTAGGGTATGCCCAATTTGGATATGAACTCAAACGCAGCATCCATTTTGTCGTAAGCCTGATCGAGCGGTTTGCTGCGCTGCAACCAGGGGAAGTCTTTGGTTCCGACTCCAAACGGATCTCCTCCGTTTCCGCAGAGGGTATGCCAGTATGCCACGGCAAACCGGAAGTGCTCCTTCATGGTTTTATCACCCACCTTTCTGTCTGCATCATACCAGCGGAAAGCAAGCGGATTATCGGATTTTGGCCCCTCAAAACGAATCGGGGCAATGGAAGAGAAGTAGGATGCCATATATTGCGGGTGTTGATTTGACTGAATCAATGTTATATTTGCCCAAAGTAACAGCAATTCATTCAATTCAGAAAATATCTGCTTCAAATGAAAAGTAAATTCTCTTTGGCGGCGCTCCTTTTGGCGCCTCTCCTGATAACTGCCCAGGCATCGCCCGACTTCAAAATACCCTCCTTCAGGCTCATTCAGACCGACACTTTCAGGTTCAACAATTTTGTAGATTGCAACATGGCGGCTGCCTGGATAGGCGATACTTTCCGGATCTTCCCGGGCAAGTACGGCGAAGATCCTGTGTGGGGTGATGCGCGCGACCTGAAATTTTCCAGCGGTAAAAATGCCGACGAGGCCTTCAGCAACCCGGCATCTGCATATATTGCGCCCTCCATGCCGGCCAACGGACCCGGCCTCCACGGCGCTGTCTGGTTTGAAACAGTATACCAGGATGTAAACGACAAGAGTGGCCGCACACTCTACGCGGTATATCACAATGAAAACTACCCGGAAACACTGCCCTATAACCCGGTCACAGGAGAAGGATATATTGACAAAGACTGGCCACTGGGACTAACCGAGCGGATTACGCCGGCCGCTGTGTGCCGGATCGGCATCATGAAATCGGTAAACGGAGGTTGGAGCTGGGAAAACAAAGGGCTCTTTCTGGAAGACAAGCAACCCCGGATGATTCTGAAACCACACAACACCTCCAAAACATTCGCCGGAGGCGTAGGCGACCCATCTGCCGTGGCTGTGGGTGAATATCTCTACCTGTTTTACGGGGAATATGGTTATCCGGGGGTATATAACCGGGAAACCTACCGCGCCGATGAGGAGTGGAGCGGGCAATGTATCAGTGTGGCCAGAATCCGGCTCAGCGATCTGGATGCACCGCAGGGCAAAGCGCATCGCTGGGATGGTACGGGATTCAATGCTGCCTGGGACGGTATTGGCAAACCGATTTCATCACTTCAGATACCGCAGTCGGCTGGCGGCGGACCAGCATCTTCTCCGGGCGGTGGTTTTCACTGGGGGCCATCGGTCAGCTGGAACTCCTGGCTCAATTGCTGGGTAATGCTCATGGGCAAAGTGGAAGGCAGGTCGTGGGTAGGCGATGAGTTGTACATATCATTCAACCGGCATGCCGATCTGGGAGCAGGAAACAATTCACAGGACTGGACACCGCCCCGGTTACTGCTGGCAAAACCCGGACATGTGATGTGGTATCCTTCATTACAACCCATGAATACGCAGGAAGATATGGAGGAGCGGCGTACCTGCCTGCGTCTGGGCAGGCGTGCGCGACTGTTTTTCAAATATTCGGATCTGGGAAAATACTGTTCCGAGTATATCATTGAGTTTAACAGATAAAGTCCGGGCGCATGAAAAAAAACCGGCTCTGCGGAATACCACAGAGCCGGTTAAAATATATTTACGGAAGGAACTTATCAGCGTCTTCCACCGCCACCGCCCCTGCGATCACCACCACGGTCGCCGCCACCGCGACGATCGCCACCACCGCCTCTGCGGTCGCCGCCACCGCGACGGTCGCCACCACGGTCGCCGCCGCCGCGACTTGCGCGTGCAGCATTTTCCTCGTCGGTAGGCATGGTACCATCCGGTTTCGGTGTGATAGCCCTGCGGGAGAGTTTCATCTTGCCGGAGCGCGGATCAACATCCAGGATTTTAAACGAAACCTTGTCGCCGACTTTGAGCACTTCAGAGATATGCTCAATTCTGCGGTGGTCGTATTCAGAAACGTGGAGCAGACCTGTTTTGCTCTTGAATTTGACGAAAGCGCCGAAATCGGTAAGTTCTTCTACTTCACCTTCGTAAACAGAGCCAACCTCGGGCATAAAGATAATACTCTGAATTTTGTTGTAAGCGGCATCCAGAGACGTTTTATCCGGACCAAAGATTGCCACAATTCCGCCTTCAGTATCTTCATCAATGGAGATAGTGGTGCCGGTGTTGCGCTGCATTTCCTGAATAATCTTGCCACCAGGGCCGATAACAGCTCCGATGAAGTCGCGCGGGATGCGGAACTCAACCATACGCGGTGCATGTGGCTTGAGATCTTCGCGTGGTTCTGCCAGCGACCTGGCCATTTCTCCCAGGATATGAAGGCGGCCTTCGCGTGCCTGCAGGAGCGCCTTGGTCAGCAGCTCGTAAGGCATACCATTAATTTTGATATCCATCTGGGTACCTGTGATACCTTTTGAGGTACCGGTAACCTTGAAGTCCATATCGCCCAGTGCATCTTCATCGCCGAGGATATCGGAGAGGATAGAGATACGACCCTTGTCGTCGGCGATAGCACCCATGGCAATACCAGCCACAGGGGCCTTGATTTGCACGCCGCCATCCATCAGGGCAAGAGAGCCTGCGCAGACAGTAGCCATGGAAGAAGAACCGTTGGACTCGAGAATATCGGACACGACACGGACAGTATAAGCGAAATCGGAAGGGAGTACCTTGCGGATTGAGCGGGCAGCCAGATTGGCGTGACCAACTTCACGGCGGCCGGGGCCACGCATGGGTTTCACTTCGCCGGTACTGTAGGGCGGGAAGTTATAATGCAGAATAAACTTCTCGTCGTACGGATTGATCGCGTTGTCCACCAGGAGTTGGTCTTCCTTGGTACCGAGTGTCATGGAAGTGAGAGACTGCGTTTCACCGCGTGTAAATACCGCCGAACCGTGTGCGGAAGGCAGGTAATCCACTTCACACCAGATATGGCGTATTTCGTCGTTTTTGCGACCGTCGAGGCGTTTGCCATCCGACAGCACCACATCACGGATGATGTGTTTTTTGGTTTTATCGAAGTAGCGGTCGGCCAGTGGCTTCCAGTTTTCCTCCGTGTCCTCGCCGAACTCCTGTTCGAGCGTGGTCATAACCATTTCCTTGAGTTCTTCCAGGCGACTCTTGCGGGTATCCTTGTCGGATGCAGAACGGGCCAGAGCGTAGATTTCATCTTTCACAAGCGACTCAATACGAGCCTTGAGTGCCTCATTTTCCGGAACTTCAGGCAGCGAGCGCTTTACCAGGGCAGATTCACCAACCATTTCGGCGAGTCTTTCCTGTGCGGCTATCTGCGTTTTGATTGCTTCGTGCGCTATTTTGAGTGCTTCGACGAGATCCTCTTCCTGACATTCATTAGCTTCACCCTCTACCATTGTGATATCGTGTTTGGTAGCAGCCACGATGAAGTCCATGTCCGCGTGTTCAAGGTCGGACCGTTTCGGATTGATGACAAATGAGCCATCAATCCGGGCGATGCGCACTTCTGAGAAAAGCGCTTCGACCGGGATATCACTTACGGCTATTGCAGCCGAGCAGGCCAGTCCGGCGAGTGAATCGGGCATCGTGTCCTTGTCAGCCGAGATCAGGTTAATGATCACCTGCGTTTCGTTCATGTAGCCATCGGGGAAAAGCGGGCGGAGTGCGCGGTCAACGAGGCGACTGATCAGCACCTCATAGTCTGACAGGCGTGCTTCACGGCGAAAGAAGTTGCCGGGGATACGGCCTATAGAGGCGAATTTCTCCTGGTAATCAACGGAAAGCGGGAAGAAAGGCTGGTTTTCCTTGGCCTTCCGGGCGCTTACAACGGTACAAAGGAGCATGGTATCGCCGAGGCGAACCATCACGGAACCATCGGCCTGAGCGGCCAGCTTACCCGTTTCAAGCGCGATTTCACGTCCATCCGGCAGGTTGAACGTGGTGCGTAGTGGGATTTGTTTACCCATAAACAGAATGAATTGTGCGCCGCAGGAAGCACGGGATTCCGGGGATTGTCGAAAACAATGAGCGCGCAAGGGTAATATAAACAGTCGGAAAGAACCGATTACTACACACAAAGGAGTGCATTTGGGGATGCACTTCTTTGTGTGGGGGACAAGGGATCCCCGTTTTTCAGACGGTTTCGCCTGTTGCGCGTGGGGTTGATTTTCAACAACATCCCCGTGAAGCCGGAATCTGGCCGTCGGCACGGGTTAATAATCAAAAAAAATGTCCGGCTGGCTTACCGCAGCCGGACATTTTTGAACCGGTATTACTTGCGCAGGCCGAGTTTCTCGATCAGTGCGCGGTATTTGAAGATATCCTTCTTTGCATAGTAGGAAAGGAAACTTTTACGCTGACCAACCATAGTGAGCAGGGCGCGACGGGAGGAGTGGTCTTTCGGGAACTTCCTCAGGTGACCCGACAGACACTCGATGCGGTAAGTCAGGAGGGCTACCTGTACTTCCACGTTGCCGGTGTCGTTTCCGTCTTTACCGTACTGTTTGGTGATTTCAGCGATTTTTTCCTTGTTGTAATAGACTGCCATTTTTTGAATTTTAATGGTGTGAAAGACAAATTTACCGGTTACAGATTTCAGAGGGTCAAACGGCAGTTATTGCCTATCCATCTGTATTCAGAGACGCAAAGGTATGGGAAAATGCTTGTAATCAAAACTTTTGGGCAGATTATTTGGATTTTTGGCGGGAATATCAGTTCATTGCATCCACGTCGAGTACTATATCGAGCAGCATGCGGAGGTCTTCGTAAAATTCGCGAATGACTTCATAACTGGCATTGGAGCGGAACAGTGAAGGTTCGAGGAGATTTTTATCCTGTGTAAGGGCGAGGTATATTTTATCACCGATAATAGAGCAGAAGATTTCCTTGTCCCGGTTGTTCTGTATGAACTTCTCCCGGAAGCGGAGAATTTTAAGTTGAATATCTTCGGAGATAACATCCTGGGGGCGGGCATCAGGAGTTGAATAAGTATCGAAGAAGGCTTCAAATTCGGGGAGGAGATTATTCCGCACCCTTCGTCCGCCGACGAGGTGGAAGGCCCGTTCGCTCATACTCATATATTTTCGCTGTGAGTCGGGCAGAATAAGTACTCCGCCGTGCATATCCCATCGCTGGAAGTCGGCCACAAGGAATACTCCTCTGAACACCCGATCCAGATTTCGTCTGACGGGACTGATTTCGAGTACCTGGAGCTCGCAGGCTTCGAAGGGTGTTTCACGCACCTGACCTCTGATCAGGTCTTCGCCCTTGTATGTATCGGCGCTGACGAAAATTTTGCTCTCGAAGAATGTTTTTGCCGGGATTACCCCCCCGGGGTCATAGTTTTCGAACGAAAAATTGACATCGTTGTCAATAAAATCCAGCAGCAGATTGACGATACGGGGTTTGAATTCCTGATAAAAAACCCGTACCCTGAACAGGAGAAAAGAAATCCAGACCCCTGCAAGCAGTGAGAGAACCAGGGCAAGAACGAAAATGGCTACATAAACCTGTACTGCTATCGCCAGCGCTCCTGCCAAAGCGGAGAGGGAAAGCAGCCGGAGGAGCCTTCTTCGTCTCTGCTCCAGGTGCAGCAGTTCCGGGAAAATGCTTTGATTGTAGAAAAGCCTGAAGTCGTGGTAAGCGCTGTCCAGCATACAGCCTGTGTCAGATATCCACTCCCTTTTTTCGGGGATACTCCTGAATATAGGCATCTATGAGCTCTACGAGCAGGTCTTTCAGGAAGGAATTTTCAAGGCGTGCGATGGTTTTGAGTTTTTCCAGCTTGGTTTTGTCAACTGCTACGGTCAGACGGCGCTTTCCGGTAGCTTCATCGGTCATGATATCCTGAATATCAATAGTTTGCCGGATGAGAGCATCCAGTCCGTGCGGCACATTGTCGGATACCGAACGTCTGGAGGCAGATTTGACCTGATTGGAGGCCGAAGTTGCCTGCGTGTCGCTTTGTTGAGCGAGGCTTTCATCGAGTGCGTCCTGCAGCAACGCGTCGAGGTCAGACATGAAACTCTTGTGCCCCGACCGGCGCTCTTTGGGAGCGGCAACGGCGGCAGCGGAGTCAGCAGATATATCACCGCCTTTTTGGCTGTCGGACAACAGGTCGTCCAGACCTTCAGAGAATTTCTTTTTTGCCATGGTCAGAAAGATTGGCGGTGATGGTTACCCTTTGGTTCGTTCAAGGATTTCTTTGGTCAGATCGAGATAATCGGTTGCTCCTGAACTCCTGGAGTTATATTCAAAAATATCTTTTCGGTGAGCCGGAGCCTCGGCCAGTGAAACATTTTCCCGGATAATGGTTTCGAATACCTTGTCCTGGAAATACTTGTGTATAGTCTCGAGTACATCGCGGTTGAGAACACGCCGGCCGTCGTGCATGGTAGGAATAACCCCTGCCATTTCAAGACTGGTGTTCAGGCGTGCGCGCACCTTGTCGATGACCTGCTTGATCTTGGCAAGCCCCTGCACGGCCAGGAACTGCGTCTGCAGCGGGATCAGTACATACCGGCTGCTGGTGAGTGCATTCAGCGTAAGCAGGCCCAGCGATGGCGGACAGTCAATTACGATATAATCATAATCATCAATCACCTGTGCCAGAATTTCACGAAGCAGATACTCGCGGCCGGCTTCATTGATAAGTTCCATCTCAGCACCGGAAAGATCCAGAGATGACACAACCACATCCATACCGGGTTTGTGGGTATAGGGAGTAATCTCACTTTCTCCACGTAAAGCCTCATATATAGTGACCTTCTGTTTCGGAATTCCGAGAGAGATTGTAAGATTAGCCTGCGGATCGAGATCAATAAGCAGTACGCGCTTACCCAGCTCCACCATGGCAGCTCCTATGTTGACGGCACTGGTGGTTTTACCCACGCCGCCCTTGTGATTTAAAAGAGAAATGACAATGCCCATATTAACAAGGTAGTTCAGTACTGATATATGATTTATACCAGCTCAAACAATCTGATACCGTCACAAATGTACGTTTAAATTTTTAATCGCACAGTTCATAAATGTATCCGGCTTCAAATGCACCTGGAATTACACCGGTACAGGCAACCGTAAAACGTACAACAATCTGTAAACAGTTAATTATTGTTTGAAATTCAAAAATTATTCAAATTGTTGTATATCAAATACTTGTGATAAAAAATGAGCTCGGTTTCGTTTTTTTCCAAAAAAAACCTTTCAAATGTTTTGTTTTTAAAAACTCTTTGTTTTATATTTGCAGCATCAAACGGGAATAACACTCGATTTCAAGTAAATTCCAAATCTCAGTATTATGATTAAAGAAGACAGAATTGACCTGAACAGCCGCTTTATCAAGGTGTTTCAACTGCTTGAAGAGCGCGGTGTCATTGTCAAAAACGACCGTGCAGGCAAGGGTGTCGGTGATGTAGCGGAAAAGGTACTTGGCAACAAGGCTTATGGTCATATTATCAGGGCATTTCTGAAACCCGATAACAAGCGTGTAATTGACTACGGACAGGCACAGTCATTTTGCAGGGCATACGATGTAAATGAAGCATGGCTGTTGCACGGGATAGGCCATCCGTTCGGTTTTGATGAACCCGGAGAAGCATTCACTGCAGATCGGATGATCAGTGAGTCCGGAGGAAACATTCTTTATACCACAGTAAAGGCATTCGCAGGTGCAACTGTCGGTGGAGAAATACAGGAGGGCAGCACTTATTTCTCCATCCCCGGTGTATCCGGCTATGGACTGGTAGCGTTCCAGATTGATGGCAACTCCATGGATCCCGTCATAAAGAATTCGGATATCGTTGTCTGCCGCCCGCTGGAGGGCCTGAACGAAGTCCGTGATAACGAAATTTATACTGTACGCTCCGATGGGTATGTATGGGTCAAGTATGTACAGAAGATTCACAACAACCGTGGTCTGGTTGTCAAACTGAAACTCATTTCAGCCAACTACTTCGACAACGACCCGTTTGAGGTAGATGTGAACGAGTCAACACGCCTGTTCAAGGTCGTGCGAAAAATCAGCAACGTCTGATTGTAATTTCCGAAAAATGCACTCCGGATTAATTCCGGATATAATCACGCAGCCCCGCTGGCCTGTATTCAATCAGGTACGGCAGAGAATGTCGTGACCGCCAAAATATTTATCCTGCTGTTTATTGTTTCAGCGTCTCCCGGCGTAATGCACGGGGAGGCGCTTTTTTATTTCAGTTCCTCACATCCTCTCCCCACCCCAGCTTCTCTCTGATAGTGTTCAAAAATGTGACATCCTGTAATTGTACCAGGCGGGTTTTGAAATCATTCTTCCTGAGGGCAATCTGATGATGGGCATTTATCAGCTCAAAACGTGAGTCAAGAGAACAGATAAAATTCTCTGCGCGACCCTCAATTTCAAATGAAATCACCGATTCATCAGAAATAACAATGGGCCGGACATTCAGATTGTGCGGCGCAACCGGTGTGATGACAAAGTTGCCGGAGCCGGGGAAAACAACCGGGCCGCCGCAACTGAGCGAGTACCCTGTACTTCCTGTCGGAGTGGCGATAATCAGACCATCCGCCCAATACGAGTTCAGATAATCGCCGTTCAGATAGGTATGAATGGTAATCATGGAAGATGTATCCCGCTTCAAAAGGGTACAGTCGTTGAGCGCATAAGGCATTTCTCCAAAAAGCGGCGGATTGCTTTCCATATACAACATGACCCGCTCAATTATGACAAACCGGTTGTGAACCAGCTTGTCAATGGCATCGCGCACCTGCTGCTTGTCGGTTGTGGACAGAAAGCCCATACGCCCCAGATTGATGCCCAGCATGGGCACCCCGGAATCACGAATCAGTGTGACACACGACAACATGGTGCCATCTCCACCCAGTACAACAACAAAGTCAATACGCCTGGCACTGAAATCATGGTAACTGTCAAAGGCGATACAGGCCGTTTTGAACTGTACATGCTTTTTGATGTCCTCATAATAAGGGGTGTAAACATAAATTTCTGATTCAGCCTCGGAAAGGCTGTCAAACAACTCCTGAATATAAGGCTGATCCTTTTCCTTGAATTGCCTGCCGTAAACAAGCACACGCATATTGTAACGCTGTTGATTGAGTTGAAGTGCCCGTTTTCGACAAAGGTCGCTCCGGGCAAGCGGTAATCAGGGGCGCAATATAGCTATCTCCCGCGAAACTGTGGGAAATGAACATTCTCTCACCCTTTTTTCCCTGTTTTGATGGCGTCCGGAATCGCACTCATAGCATACTCACTCAGCGCTGTAATCGTCAGAGATGGATTAACTCCGAGATTGCAAGGCACTACAGAACCATCAAGAATGAAAAAATTCCTGTAGCCATACACCTCAAACCTGTCGTTAACCACTCCTTCCGATGCAGAAGTACCCATGGGGCATCCTCCGAGTATGTGCGCCGTGGATGCCATCCCAAAAATAACTTCCGTAGCAGCATTCTGTGGCACTCCGTTCACTTTCCGGGCATATCGGTTCAGTGCATCCTGCCCTGCCGGTATAAAACTGGGCACCTTCGTACCGCTGTCGTTCCTGAAAGCAAGCCCGGTACCAAAAAGTCCGCGCCGGAGTGTCATTCGCATGGCATTGGGCAATGACTGCATGATGAGAAATATAATCGAATTGCGGGCAGGATTTTTCTGAAAGGCAGCCCGCAAATTGCGTACGGGCGAAGAAAAAGCGTGTGCAAACATTTTTCCAATTCTCAGCAACGGCGTACCATCACCAGCTGCAGGCAGCGCCAGTTTGAACAACGCCCCGGATTTATCGGGAAATTTGCATAACTCTATATGCGTATTCTCATCAACATCGAAAATACTGCTGATAGCAATACCATGATTGAGTTTTCTGTCGGCGCCTATTACGCCTGAAAGCATTTCTGAATTGGTAAGCAGGTTCTCTCCAAGCCGGTCGCTCAGATCAGGTAATGTCTTGTGTATGTGCTTCTGCCTGAGCAGCAGGTCAAGCGTGCCCAGCACGCCTCCACTGACCACAATTCCGTTACAGGTAAAGGTAACTGCGCGTTTTCTGAACCAGCTTGTAGAAGATCTGACTGTTACGCTGTATCCACCCCCGGGAAGTGGTTCAATTCTGGTCACTTCTGTCTCCGGAACAATACAGGCCCCATATTCCTTTTCTGCCAGCCACAGATAGTTTTTGTCCAGCGTGTTTTTGGCATTGAAACGACAACCGACCATGCATCCGGCACACTCGGTACACCCCCGCCTGAGCGGCCCTTTACCGTCAAAATAAGGATCGGTTTCAACATTGGGGTCGCCCTGATAAACAGCCACATAGTCAACACGCTTGTATGTAGCGCCCCGTCCCAGCTCTTCAGCCACTGATTTCAGCACCAGATCCTCCGCATTTTCTTTTTCGTAGCGGGAAGCTCCAAGCATGGTCAGTGCACGTTGAAAATGAGGCGCCAGAGTTTCCTTCCAGTTTTTCAGGTGCGACCACACCGGATTTTGATAGAACGACTCTTTGGGCATCATCAGGGTGTTGGCATAAACCAGAGAACCGCCACCAACCCCTACGCCACTCAGAATGAATACTTCTTTGAAAAAGCTCAGGCGCAGAAATCCAAAGCACCGGAATACCGGCATCCACAAATATTTTCGCAGATTCCAGTTGGTACGCGGAAAATCAGCCGACTCCCAGCGCCGGCCTTTTTCAATTACCAGAACACTGTAACCTTTTTCAGAAAGACGCATAGCCGACACAGATCCGCCAAAACCCGATCCAACGACAATGTAATCATAATGATTTTTCATAGCAAACCCTGTTGTAATGCCCGGAGCTCTTTCCGGCCGTATCAGTTGGCAAAATTATGCAAAGAAATCCCATTTCATGCGTAGTAATCTTTTCATTATCTTCGCCCGCCGTTTCTCAGGCAATACGTATGCGCGAAAAAATAAACGAGATTCTGGATAAATTCCAGGCTGCCCGCCAGTGGGTTCATGTCAAATCTGCACCTGTCCGCGATTTGTGGAACCGTATGCTGGCACCTTTAAGGCCACTTCTTGATCCATTAGCCACGAAATGGGCTGAACTGACAGCCCCGGTCCGTGCCCGGTGGAGTGTTTTCAGGAAGGAGTACCCGCGCGCAGGAAATGTGCTTGGATGGACAGGAACTTTTTTACGCTGGGGTATCAATTTTATGATTTTCCTGATACTGGGTGTATGGACAGGGCTCTTCGGGCGCCTTCCGTCAAGCGGGGAACTGCGTAATATCGAAACGGCCAACGCTACTGAAATATACAGCGCCGACAGTGTACTCATCGGGAAGTACTACATGGGGGAAAACCGCACACAGGTATCTCTTGACAATATCTCACCCTATATTATCAATGCGCTGATTGCCACCGAAGACAAACGCTTCCTGGAGCACAGCGGGATTGATTTTACCAGTCTGCTGCGGGTCGGTTACGGAGTTATGAGCGGGAAAGGTATGGGAGGAGGATCCACACTCAGTCAGCAACTCGCAAAAAATCTGTATGGCCGGAAAAACTATTACATACCCGGCGTCAGCATCCTGATTAATAAAATCCGGGAAAACTTCATTTCCGTGCGCCTGGAACGTATCTACAGCAAACAGGAACTACTGAGCCTCTACCTGAACACTGTTCCTTTTGGCGGTGATATTTATGGTATCAGCGTAGCATCAAAGGCTTATTTCAACAAAAAACCAAGAGAACTTACCGTTGATCAGGCAGCAACACTGGTAGGTATGCTCAAAGGCACCAGCATCTATCACCCGGTTCGCCGCCCCGATCGGGCCAGGGAACGCAGGAATGTGGTACTGCGACAGATGGTAAAAAACGGACACCTTACCGAACAGGAATATTCCGAACTGAGCGCAAAACCACTCGGCGCAAAAAATTATAATGTTGATGGCAGTAACGATGGTCTCGGCACCTACTTCAGAGAATACCTCCGCACCGAGTTTATGCCTCGTCTGCTCAAGGACCGGAAAGACGATGAAGGCGAACCCTATAACCTATATACGAGCGGACTGAAAATTTATACCACGCTCGACAGCCGGCTGCAGCAATTTGCCGAAGATGCCGTTCAGAAACACATGGGCGAGCTTCAGGCGCAATTCGACCAGCACTGGAAGAATGAAAAAAAAGAAAAACCGTGGGGCGACGACAAATGGATAGATCAGCAGGTCAGGAACAGTGTCAGATGGAACTCCATGAAGGATGATGGTCTTTCCGACGAACAAATATACTCCTCATTCCAGCAACCGGTCAAAATGACCATCTATTCGTGGAAAAATGGCGGATCCGAACAGGATACCCTCATGACACCCCTCGATTCGGTGCGATACTACTTTTGTCTGCTCAACTGTGGATTCATGTCCATGGAACCCAAAACCGGCTACATCCGCTCATGGGTTGGTGGAATTAACTTCAAATACTTCAAACTCGACCATATTGAGGGCACCAGACGACAGGTCGGATCCACCTTCAAACCCATCGTCTATGCAGCTGCCCTGCAGGACAGCATGACGCCCTGCTCTTACGTGCCCAACGAAATCAAAAAAATTGTTGACTGGGAACCTCACAATGCCGACGGGTTCTACGGAGGCTGGTACTCTCTTGCCGGTGGACTTACCAAATCTGTCAATGTGGTTGCTGCACAGCTGATTGAAAAAGTGGGTATTCAGGCCACGATTGACCTGGCCAGAAAAATGGGTATAACCAGCGAAATGAAGCGCGAATACGGCATCAGTCTGGGCGCAGCCGATATTTCATTGTACGAAATGATGAAAGTGTATGGGTGTATTGCCAACAAAGGGCTCCGGCCCGAACCGGTGACCGTGCTGAAAGTGCTCGACCGAGACGGCAATGTGATATACGACTATCAGCAGGATCTTGCCTCAAACCCGCGCATTGGCCCGCATGAACGCGCACTCACAGAGGTGGAAGCAGCTACCATGGTGGAAATGATGAAAAAGGTCGTGAATCAGGGAACAGGTGTTCGACTGCGCCGTTATGTAAATTACGACTCACAATTCGCCGGGAAAACAGGTACCACGCAAAACCAGTCTGATGGATGGTTTATATGCTTCAATCCCGTACTTGTTACCGGTGCCTGGGTGGGCGGCAGCAGTCCGGCCGTACGCTTCCGCTCCATGTACCTCGGTCAGGGCTCTGCTATGGCACTTCCTATCGTCGGCAACTTCTGGAACAGCGTAGCAACCAAAGGAGGCAAACTTGCCAGAATGCTGGCTGAAAGGTTCCCCGACCCACCCGAAGGGGCGCTCTTCGGATGCGAGCCCTGGATCAGTATTGCTCCGGATTCGTTCCAGATGGTCACGGCTGTACAGGATTCCGTTCTCAGAGACTCTCTGATAAGGCTCTACACAACGCCCCCTGATGAAAATGATACGGAGGCTGTGGAAGGCGTGTCTGTTCCCGAAAGAAAATCCCCCGATCAGCAGTTTTGAGGAAACAGTCTTGTCCTGTCTCCAAAAAACAACTGCGGCAGGCTGCAAAAATACGCGTCTGTGGCTGGCAGGGGCTTTCTGACAGTTTCCGGGAGCATGTCGGGCGTTTTCTCCAGAAAACGCCGGGAGCACTCAGGGCTCAAAGAAGCCTGCGCTGGATCCTACCCAGTCGCGACCCTTGTTGTAGCGCACTCCAACCATTTCACCCTTGCTCATTCGGATAAGATTATTGACCAGTCTGGGTTTGTCCCAATCCTTCTTCCATACCATCATCATCCGGATTTCACATTTGGAGGGCTCCTCCGGGTTGATTGTTTCCACCCCGGCTACATACTCTACTTTTCGCTGGAGGATGTAATTCTCCGGTTCAGCTACCGAGGCTATGTCTTCGCGGGTGACATTGATTTGCACCCCCTGACCTGAAAATGAAAACAGGGGCTTGAGTACCCAATTTTCAGGATCATCTGGTATTGACTTCAGATCGCTGACAAAGTGGGTTTCGGGCACAAAATCACTGTTTATAAACGGAAGAGAATGTTTGGAAATGCGGAAGAACCAGTTGGGATGCCCTACCCACTCTGCATTTACTTCCGATACAAGATCCCATTCGCGGGGCAGATCCGCCCGTTTTTCAAGTTCATCGAATATAATCCGGTTATATATACGTTCAACACCAACTCTGCGCCCGTTTTCATCCAGATAATACAGGTCGCGACCCTCTTTCTTCAACTCTGACAAACAGAGTACTTTCAAACCAAGATGTTTTCGGGTACCCCAGAAATCAATCCTTGTATTCTGTTTTTCCGGTTCGATCTCGAGTAGTACTACATTTTCCGGTTTTGAGTCACCGATGATGACATCGCGCATCAAGCTCAGGTATCCTGCTTCATTCAGCCCGCCAAACAGGTGGAAATAGTCTTCAGGTATATCGAAATGCTTTCTGTAAGAAGTAGCCAGCAGATGCTGAAAGAAGTACAGCGAAGGGAAGCCCTGCATTTCAATCAGCTGTGGCATAAAATTACCCTCATCATCGCGGCATATTCCGAAGTCTAGTTGCAGGAAGGTAGTGTGCCTGTCCTCATCAGGCACGCACAGGTGCACTGGCAGGGCACTCTCACTTCGCTCGCGAAAATCAGACGCAGTTATAACAGAACAGATATCTTCTACCCCCCTGATCAGCCTGTCACGCAGATATGCCGGCACAAAAACGGGTGTTTCAGAAATTCTGAAAGTACAAGGCTCTCCGTAGGCAGTATTCATGGTACGCAGAAAATCCTCGTATTTCTCCTGTGAAAAGGATGCGTTAAATCGCTTTCTTACTTCACTGTGCATAATCAGTTTTGCTTTGTTCAGGGCGAAGATGATGATTTTTTGAAAAAAAATTCAATCAGATTTCGTCAATGTGAAGAAACAGGGATTCAGGTACGATTCATTACCGTACATTTGCCGGCTTTTGTATTCATGGCGCCCAATGCCCTGGTTATGCCCGATCTGATTTCACAAATAAAGCCGGATAACATCCCTCAACACATAGCTATCATCATGGATGGCAATGGCCGTTGGGCCAGAAAACGGGGTATGCCCCGTGTAGTGGGCCATCACAGCGGAGTGAGAAGTGTTCGGGAAGTAACAGAAGCTGCCGCCCGGGCTGGTGTAAAGTATCTGACCTTGTATGCCTTCAGCACAGAAAACTGGAATCGCCCACCCGCTGAGGTCACAGCACTGATGTCGCTGCTCGTTGAAACAATAAAAGGCGAAATTCGTGACCTGAACCGGAATGGCGTCAGACTGATGGCAATCGGCGAGCTGGAATCGTTGCCGGAGGCCACCTACAATACATTGATGGAGGGCCTTGAGTCAACACGCAACAATACGCGCATCACACTCATCCTGGCACTCAACTACTCATCACGCTGGGAACTCGCACGCGCCGCACGCACGTTGGCCCAACAGGTACAGTCTGGCCAACTGAATCCCTCGGATATCAATGAAAAAATATTTGAAAGTGCCCTGGCCACACACGGAATACCAGATCCCGATCTGCTGATCAGAACAAGTGGCGAAGCTCGCCTTTCCAATTTCCTGCTCTTTCAGAGTGCCTATGCCGAGCTGTACTTCACACATGTGTTCTGGCCCGATTTCGGGGAAAATGAACTCTACGAAGCAATCATAAACTATCAGCAACGCGAAAGAAGATTTGGCAAGACAAGCGAGCAAATCAAAACCTGATATAACGCTGCCGCCAGACATACCGTATCTTCCGAATATCCGCCGTTAAATAATTTGGACATTTTTTTGCTCCTGTTTTCACACAGGTGGCTTAATTTTATCCTGTCGAAATGCAATCAGGCTTTCAGGCCGGGCGTGACGACACTTTCCTTTATTCCCAGACCTCGATCCGATATAGCAACATCAAGAACGCTACAGAGAGTAACTATTCATCCGCCAAACACTCTTGTTGCTATGAAAACTGAAGGCATCCTTCAATTTTTAATCCCCATGATACTCGCCCTTCCCTGCTCCGCGCAGTCAGACCATCATTATTATGGCAACGACCCGGAAACAGGCAGCTCTTCAGGTTATTCACAGCCTGAAAGAGATGGTGACCTGCTGCTGGTCAGTACCGATCAATATCTGTCAGATTACGATGAGACCGAAGACATTCCGGACTATGAGGTCAACGGAAGCGTCAGGATCTATGCCGTTGTAGCCGGAGTGGGTACTTACCCCACCATGCCAAGACTCGCATACGCCGCTTGTGATGCATTCAGGTTCTATGAGCACCTCACCAGTACTCAGGGAGGCGCCGTACCTGAAGAAAACATCAGACTGCTCCTCAATGAGGATGCTTCCCGTTCCGGGATACTCAGCGCAGTCAGGGAGATAGCCGAAGAAGCCGATGCCAATGATGTGATCATGTTTTACTTCAGTGGCCATGGACTAGCCGGCGCCTTTCTGCCCGCCGATTTCAACGGAACACAAAACAGAATTCCACACAGCATGATCGCGAAAATCATGGAACGCAGTCAGGCGCGACACAAAATTTGTATCGCAGACGCCTGCTTCAGCGGTATTCAGGACGAATCGTACAACCTGACAGCAAAGGGCGTCAGTGCCTCCCTCGATAATTTCTACGACTCATTCGAATACGCAGAGGCCGGCACAGCTTTCTTTATGTCGTCTACAGCCCTGGAGGCATCCTGGGAAGACCGCGAACTCCGTCATGGCGTCTTTACCTTTTTCCTGATCGAGGGAATGAGCGGACTGGCCGATTACGACGGTAACGGTGTAGTCGAAATGCGTGAACTGTACCGATACGTCCGCAAAAAAGTGAACAGATACACAGACGGCCGCCAGACACCCATGCTCACCGGCAATTACGACGGAAGTATGCCCATATCAGTCGGATGGTAGCAACCATAACTGAAAGAGCGGCCAATTATTCGTATGTTTGCGGCGAACTATTCAATTTGTCTGACCATGTTTGCCAACGTAAAAGCCGCCCTGCAGGCAGAATTGCAGGGCATCAGAGACGCCGGACTTTATAAGGAAGAACGTATCATCACCTCCCATCAGGGCCCGGTAATTGATACCACTGCACAGCACGAAGTACTCAACTTCTGCGCCAACAACTATCTGGGTCTCAGCAGCCACCCCGATGTTACAGAAGCAGCTATTGAGGCAATCAGAACTCACGGATACGGCCTCTCCAGTGTACGGTTCATCTGCGGAACCCAGGATATTCACAAAGAACTTGAAAAAAGTATCGCTGATTTCCTCGGAACTGAAGACACCATACTCTATGCCGCAGCCTTCGATGCAAATGGCGGACTGTTCGAACCTCTGCTCGGGGCCGAAGATGCCATCATCAGCGACGAACTGAACCACGCCAGTATCATTGACGGTATCCGCCTCTGCAAGGCCCAGCGCTGGAGGTACAAACACAATGATATGAATTCCCTCGAAGAGTGCCTGAAAGAAGCCGTAGCCGCAGGCGCCCGCAGAAAACTCATCTTTACCGACGGCGCATTTTCCATGGACGGCACTATCGCCCAACTGGACAAAATATGTGACCTGGCAGACCGCTATGAGGCAATGGTAGGTATAGACGAATGCCACGCCTCCGGATTCCTCGGCAAAACAGGCCGCGGCACGCACGAACACAGGGGTGTCATGGGCCGCGTGGACATCATCACAGGCACACTCGGCAAAGCGCTCGGAGGCGCCAGTGGCGGCTTCACCTCCGGAAGAAAAGAAATTGTCGAAATGCTGCGCCAGCGCTCCAGGCCATACCTGTTCTCCAATACCGTTGCCCCCAGTATCGTCGGCGCCAGTATCAAGGTAATGGAACTCCTCAGCAGCACAACAGAACTGCGCGACAAACTGGAACACAACACAAAATGGTTCCGCTCTGCCATGACAAAGGCCGGCTTCGACATCATACCCGGTGAACACCCTATCGTTCCCGTAATGCTGTATGACGCCCCCCTCGCCCAGGAATTTGCACGCCGCCTGCTCGGCGAAGGTATTTACGTAATCGGTTTCTTCTATCCGGTAGTACCACAGGGCAAAGCGCGTATCAGGGTTCAGTTGTCGGCTGCACACGAACAGGAGCACCTCGAAAAGGCTACAGCAGCTTTTGCAAAAGTCGGCAGGGAACTGGGAGTAATCGCATGATTATTGCACGGTAACCGGTAAAATCATGAAAAAATCCTCTACTCCCTGGCAGGATAAATTGCACAAGAATCAGCCACCTGTAATAAAGGAAGGGCCTGCGAAATGGAATGAGCGCTTCGGAGGAGTCCGCATGCTCATCGCCAGTCCCGAAATCGTGTGTGAGAAAATCCGGACAATACCCCGGGGCGATGTTATGACGATAAAAGAACTCAGAGAAAGCCTGGCCGCAGACTTTGATGCCGATTACACCTGCCCGCTGACTACAGGTATTTTTTTGCGCATTGCCGCCGAAGCTGCCGAGGAAATGAATGTCACAGGAACTGATTCAGAGATACCCTGGTGGAGGGTGATTCCCGATAATCATATCCTCAATACACGATTACCCGGCAAGGCAATCCTGCAGGCAAAGCGGCTCACAGATGAAGGATTGAAGATTAATGTGAAGGATTTTGTAACGTTCAAAGTACTGCTTTGATATCATTCACTATGGAAAATGAAAGCCTGAACCAGTCTGCAAAACTCCGGTGTGTAATAGTGGAAGACGAACCTCTCGCCGCCGAAATACTCTCGGAATACATCGAGCAGATTCCTTTTTTGCAACTCACTCACGTATGCTACGATGCTATCCACGCACTCGACGTACTCAGACAAAATCCGGTGGATGTGCTGTTTCTCGATATCAATCTGCCCAAACTGAATGGCCTGGATTTTCTGAAGAATTTACTGCACCAGCCCAGGGTAATCATTACCAGCGCCTATCACCAGTTCGCAGTGGAAGGCTTCAACATGCAGGTAACCGACTACCTGCTCAAACCTGTTGACTTCGCGCGCTTCATGAAAGCAGCCGATAAATTGCTGCTGCCACAGCGATTGCCCGACCTCTCGCCGGTTTCAAGAACTGTTGAGGCACCACCAAGGCCCTATTACTTTTTCAATATCAATAAAAGATCGGTAAAAATATTTCTCGACGAAATCCTGTACATCGAAAGCCTGAAAGATACTGTAGCCATCGTCACAACTGATAAAACTTATCACACACATTATCAGCTCGGAGAACTCGAGTCGTTTCTTCCGGATGAACAGTTTCTGCGTATTCACCGCTCTTTCATGATTGCTACTGGCAAAATCCAGACGTTCTCAGCTACCGAAATTTCAGTCGCAAACCGCCGCCTCCCGGTAGGCCGAAGCCATAAATCGTACGTGATGAACCGCCTCGGCAAGAAGTAAATGTTTTGTTTTTTAGGCAATATATTCCCGGCAACCTATTTTTGCTCCGGAGTAAGTTCTCTCATTGTGAAAAAAATTCATGTATCAGACCCGGTCAAACCAGAATAGCACAACTCCAAACGATCAGGGTCCGCTGCTGCGCCGCCTCACTGATAACCTGTCCAGATGGGTCTTCACCGATTTTGAGCAGGCCGCTGCTGCCATGAACGAACTGTCGGGGCTGCTCACTCCGCTAAGTCCGTTCGACATACGACTGACCTACCACAGAAGTGCCTCTTTCCTCGAAAATCAGTGGCACCGCTATGATCAGTCACTGCTCCATGCTCAACTGGCAATTGGAATTCTCGAAAATCTCGCCGATTCGGGTGGCCTCGCCGAAATATGGGCAGATGTGGCTGCTACTTATCTCAACCAGCGCAACTGGGCAGCCGCAGAAGACGCACTGGCAAGATCGCGCCGGTACCTGGCTCTCGGAGCACCAGCTCATCTGTACGCACATATCGCCTGCCGCGAAGGATTCCTGCACCTGCACCTCAGTAATAACCGGCAGGCTCTCGACTGTCTGATGGATGCCGAAAAAGCCCAGATCAACCTGAATGATCAGTCGAACCTGAAGGACTTCTATATCAAAACACTGATTCTGAGCGGACTGGGCGGCCTCTACGAGAAGCTGGGAGAAAAAGAAAAAAGCCTCGACGCGTACAGAAGTGTACTGCCCGTTGTCGAAAGATATAACCTCCGCCCACGCCTCAGCTGGCACTACCTGAATGCAGGCCGCGCAGCAATGTCGAGAAATGAGGCAGAACAGGCACAGACATGCTTTGAAAAAGCGCTGAAATTCGCCGGCGCCAACGAATCGGAAGCCAAGGCTCACGCACTCAGTAACCTGGGGCTGCTCGCAATGCTGTCCGATCACGTCGTCCGCGCTTTCAACTTGTTCGGACAGGCCGCCGCGCAATACGATACGCCAACCAAACCTGCCGATTTCAATAATTTATCCAAAATTGAATTCTGGCGCGCCGGACTATACCTGGGCCAGGAAGAAAATGCAAGCGCAGAAGCTCATTTCAAAAAAGCGTGGGAAATAGGCCAAAAGGGCAATGACCTCTATCACCTCGGTGAAGTTGGCCAAAACCTGGCTGCCTTTTACGCCGGTAACGGAGATTTTGAACGCGCTTATGTCTGGCAGGGTAAAGTTACCAAACTCAACAAGGAATATTTTGACCAGCTCCGCGATCACGAAAGGAACGAAATTGAGGCTCGTTATCACCTGGAACGCAGCCGTCAGGAAGCCCAGATGGCAAAATTACGCGTGGCCGGGCTACAGCTGAGGGCGCTCCGGGCTCAGATGAACCCCCACTTTATGTTCAACGTCCTGAATGCTATTCAGGGACTGGTTACCTCGGGAAGAAATGCAGACGCAGAATCTTATCTGGCCAAATTCGCCAAAATGATGCGGCATACCCTGGAATATTCCGGGCTGGAGGTGGTGTCCGTTGAACAGGAAATTGAATTCCTCGACCGGTACCTTGATATCAACAGAAAACTCAGGTTCCGGGATCGCCTCGACTTCCAGATTGTCGCTCCGCCCGACCAGGACCTTGAAGAATTGTTTATTCCAACCATGATTATACAACCATTCGTGGAAAATGCGATCGAACACGGTCTGAGACCACGGCAGGAAGGACGCCTCATCGTCCGGTTCGAGATGGTTGACCGGAATGAAAATCTGCTCCGGTGTATTGTTGAAGATAACGGCGTGGGTATCAACAAAGGACGCGAAAAACAGGCATCTCAGGTCGGATTTCAGAAACACCGCTCCAGGGGTATGGAAATAACGGAAGAGCGCCTGAAATTACTCCACGAACTTCAGGACAGCCGGGATCTCAACTTCATCCAGATTACCGATCTGTCAGAAATCGGTTATACCAACACCAGCGGAACACGGGTCGAAGTAATCCTTCCCCTTTTACCCGATCCGATCAACTGATCTCAGTCCACTTTTATCTCATCGGCAAACACCCAGCACGGATACCCTCTGCCCTTGTGATCATCGGGACACATACCCCGTGTTTCCCCGATCACCCGTACATAGCGACCTTTTATACCTCCGGTTTTTACCAGAAAATCCGTCTGGATCACCCCCTTTTCCGAGGGCGAAATGTTGCATACATACGTACCCGCAGGCGTGAAATGCTGTCCGTCTTCGGAAACCTCCACCTGCATGCGTTTCGGGAAAAATATCCAGGCATTCTCATCCTGAATGAACCCGGCTGACACACTGCCTATACTCTGTGATTGACCCAGGTCAACTACAAAATCGAGGTTCACACCCTCAAACCCTTGCCAGTCGCCGGTTCTGAAGTCGGTCTTGCTGCCTCTGATACCGTCTATCAGCCCCTCATCACCGCGGGCAGTATATTGCGGATTGTACTTTGTATTGTACCTGACCACATGCAGGCCCTCTGGTATCCTCGAGAAAACCGAACGCAACACCGGACTGTCCTCTCCATTTCTTCTGCTGAACGCATACAATACAGTTGTGTTGCTCAACTGTACAGGTCTCTCATACAGGATGAAGTCGCTGCGCTTTACATCCGTATTGTCAGCTGCCAGCCAATAGTATATCTCTGCGGTAGTATCCAGACAGCCGAGTTCTACCGACTGCCCGCCACGGAATGATCTCTTTCCGCTGGCAACAAAGGGCGTAGGCGGAACTCCGTTTATATCTGTAACAGAAACCGGTCTGTCGGCTTCTGAAGCACCCCAGGACGTCGGCTTGTCGCTCATCTCAAAAATCAGCGTTCCGCCATTCAGCAGCGTTTCGTGAGTGATCCGGTTGGCCGTCCAGTCGGCGCCATTCAGTTTTGCACCGCTCACGTAAATATTGGATGCACTGTTGTTCCTTGTTTGAATGACAAAGTCTTTTCCGTTACCCAGGTGAATGGTTGCCTTGTCGAATATGGGAGAGCCAAACGTATAAACCGGGTTTCCGGGAGTAACCTGATAAAGCCCCATAGCGGAGAGTACATACCAGGCCGACATTTGTCCGCAATCTTCGTTACCCGAAAGCCCGTCGGGCTGGTTCTGGTACATTTCATTCAATATCTGGCGTACCCTGAGCTGTGTCTTCCAGGGCTCTCCGGCATAGTTGTACAGATAGGCCATGTGATGACTCGGCTCGTTCCCGTGTACATATTGCCCGATTAAACCGGTTATGTCCGCCTGATTTCTGCCAGTCGTTGATCCTTTGGCTCCAAACAGTGCGTCCAGCTCCGCTACAAATGCCGCCCGGCCACCCATCAGGCTCATCAGACCGCTGATATCCTGCGGAGCAGCAAACCGGTACTGCCATGCATTCGCCTCTGTATAGTTGAAATTGACCTCAAACGGATCGAAAGGCCAGTGCCAGGCTCCGTTGTTGCGGGCCCTGAAAAAACGGGAGGAAGGATCAAACAAATTGCGGTAATTCAGCGAACGCCTGAAGTATTTGTCTGCAGTAAGATCGTCGGAAAGCGCCCGGGCCATCTGACCCACGCACCAGTCATCATAGGCATATTCAAGTGTCTTTGAAACAGACTCAGGTTCCTCGTCGGACGGCACATACCCATTGTTTCTGTAGGCTATTTGCCCCAGCCGGGCCTGATTAACGCTGGCCTCCATCGCTTTCAATGCCTTTTTTTCGTCAAAGTCACGAATTCCCTTCACCCAGGAATCTGCGATCACAGGAATTGCGTGATTGCCAATCATACAGTTTGTCTCGTTCGCAGCCAGCTCCCAGACGGGCAGTAGCCCCGACTGTTCGTATTGAAGAAGAAAGGTATTGATAAAATCGGCCGTACGCTTAGGCTCAATAATAGTGTAAAGCGGATCACAGGCCCTGTATGTATCCCAAAGCGAGAATACCGTATAAACCGGCCTTTCCGAATGATGGATTTTACCGTCACGCCCCCGGTACTGCCCGTCAAAATCACTCCACAAATTCGGAACAACCATCGTGTGATAAAGAGCCGTGTAAAAAATGGACTTACGGACTTCAATGTCTGTTTCTACCTCAATTTTTGACAATTCTCTCAGCCACTTGCGCTGTGTGTTCACCCTCGTCTGATCAAAATCAAACGTGGAACACTCCGCCTCCAGATTTTTTCTGGCGCCTTCCATACTGACGCCGGAGATGCCCACTGTCACCACAAGCGGCTCTCCGTCGTTGTAAAAATCGAGCATGGCAACAATTGCTTTGCCCGACAATGGCGAAGCAACTTCCCGCGGACTTCCGGACATGTCGATGAATACTTTGCCCGCTATCGGTTTTGAGAAACGGGCAACAAAATAAATATGCTGTTCATCGGCCCACGACTTTGATATCCGGTAGCCGGCTATTTCGCTGGAGCTCACTGACTCCAGATGTGCATCCAGCACCTTGTCGCGGTGACGCATGTCAATCAGAATACTTCCCCGCTCCTGTCCTCCCGGATATGTGTAACGATGCACACCTACCCGCTCAGTGGCAGTCAGCTCGGCAAGTATCCTGTCGTCTTCCAGGAAAACGGAATAGTAGCCCGCTTCTGCCCGCTCGTTCGTCTTCCTGAACGGCGAGATATATTCCTCAGGCCTGAGGCCTGTAATTCCGGTGTATGGCCTGAAAAGAATATCCGCATAATCGGCTACGCCTGTACCACTCAGGTGCGTATGTGAAAATCCGTAAAGCAGCGAATCTGAATAGTGATACCCCGAACAACCATCCCAGTCCATCATGTCAATACGCGTATCGGGACTTAACTGCACCATACCGAACGGAGCCGTAGCGCCCGGGTAGGTATGTCCGTGCCCGCCTGTACCCGTGAACGGATTGACGTAACGCAGCGGATTGAACTCCGGATCCTGGCCAAAAGAACTCACCTGAACCGAAATAAAGAAGAAGAAAAGAAGGTTCTGAAAACGCATGACTTTAATATTCTTGATGACAGGCCGCCAAGATACGACAGCTGTAAATCAGATTACATTACTGATTACTCCAATGCTTATATTTCAGGCTTGTTTTGTATTTTCGCGGTGGTTTTGTGCTGCTCTTTAATAACTGCCAGCGAATAAACCCAGCAATTCTGCGTTTTATGTTAAAATTAACCCAAAATATCGGAATGATGAGAGCACGGGCCTCGTTGTTGCGTTCTCTTCCAGCGATTAACCATCAATATAATTCGATATGAATTTTCGAAAAGCTATTATCCTGGCGCTTCTGATTCTGCCGGCTTTCACGGCCCGCTCACAACAAACTACTGTTTACACGGAAGCAACGCTCGCCTACAAAAGAGGAGTGGAATTTTTTAATCAGCACCTCTATGCGATGGCTCAACAGGAGTTCCGGGCTGCAGCGGAGTACGCCCGACCAGTAAATGAACCCGACTGGAAAACGCTTAAAACCGAGTCAGAACTGTACTATGCCAAATGCGCCGTCCGCCTCGGACAGCCAGAAGCCGAAAAACTCGCTCTTGATTTCCTGCGCGAAAACTCACCCTCTCCCATCGCCAGCCAGGCCGCGCTGGAAATAGGAAACTACTACTTCGACCGTAAGGAGTATGAAGAGGCGCTGAAATACTTTGATCTCGCCACATCCGCCAGCGGCCAGATACTCGAGGAGATTACTTTCAAAAAAGGTTACAGCCACTTTGTAACCAAAGCATTCACAGAGGCAAAAAAGAACTTCTCTCTACTTCGTGAAAACACAGAAGGGGCATGGTATTTTCCGGCCAATTACTACTACGGATGCTGCATGTTTTTTGAAGCCAAATACGCCGAGGCTGTCAAGGCATTCAAAATTTGTGAAAAATCGGAACAGTACAAGTCAGCCGTACCCTATTATCTGCTCCAGATATACGCTGCACAGAAGGAGTACGACAAGGTCATTGACTACGGTAAATCAAAAGCATCTGACAACTCGCTCAGAAACAGGGCCGAAATCAATCAGCTCGTCGGTCAGGCTTACTATGAAAAGGGTAAATTCGAGGCCGCTCAACCATACCTGGAGTTTGCTTCCAAAAATGGCCTCACGCTTCGATCAGCCGATTATTATCAGCTGGGCTTTACTCAATACATGAATGGCGATTATCAGGAGGCCGCCGACAACTTTGTAAAAGTTACGGAAGACAGCCTGCAGATTCAAAACAGCCAGTACCACCTCGGCGACTCTTACCTGCACCTCAAAAAGAAAACCAGCGCCAGGGTAGCCTTCGGGAAGGCAGCCAGAATGAACGCCAACAAGGAAATCCGGGAAGACGCTCTCATCAATTACGCCAAATTAAGCCACGAGCTGAACGACGACAAGGAGGCAATCCGGGCGCTGCAACGCATTGACGCAAACTCCGACCGATATGAAGATGCGCAGGAACTGATGGGAATTGTACTCCTGAGTACCCGCGACTATGAACAGGCGATTGAAATCCTTGAAAATATCAAAAAAAGAACGCCCAAACTGAATGAGACCTATCAGAAGGTAACCTACCTGCGGGGACTGCAGCTCTGTCAGGATAATCAAAGCCCCAAGGCGCGCCGTTACTTTGAAAAATCGCTGGACTTCCCCCTGGACAAAAAAACCGCAGCCCTATGTAACTTCTGGATGGGATCAATTCTCAATGAAACCAGGGCATACGAGGAAAGCAAAACCTTTATCAGCAAATTCCTCGGCGGCGCGAAAAGTTTTGCGGCTGATTTGCCCTATGAAAGCAGTATCGGAACAGGAAACTATGTGCAAGGTTATAATAACCTGCTCACCGGGGACTACGATAAGGCAGCCAATAATTTTAATGAAGCCGTAAATGCCCTGAAAAAATACAAAAATCCGGGCGATCAACTCAAATCTGTACTGAATGACGCTGTCCTGCGCTCCGCTGACTGCCTGTTCGCCACCGGTAAACCACAGGAAGCACTCCGCCTTTACAAGGAAACTATCTCCAAAAAATCGGGTGGAGCCGACTATGCCATGTTCCAGATTGCGCTCATCCAGGGCCTGAACAAAGATGTTACCGGAAAAATTGGTACCCTGCAGGATCTTATAGACGGCTATCCGTCCAGTATCTATATAGACGATGCATGGTATGAACTGGGTAATACCTTCATGGGCGCCGGAAACCAGGGGAAAGCACGCGAAGCATACACCGAACTGGCAAACGGAAGTAAAAAGAGTGATTACCAGGTACGTGCTCTCCTGCAACTGGGTCTCATCAGTGAAAACAAAGGTGATAATAAAACTGCTGAAGAATACTACCTGCGCGCACTCAAAAGCAACCCTACCCCGCAAGAAAAGGAAATCGCATTCGATGCTCTTCTGGCCATTTATACCGATGGCAACGAAATGGACAAGTATGTGAAGCTGAAATCGCAGTATTCCGATGGCTCCGATTCCGGCGATCCGGCGGAGGGCTACTATTCTATCGCTGAAACCCAGTTCAGAAACAGCAAGTTTGACAAGGCTATCGAAGGATTCAACCGGTATATTCGCGAAAAGCCAAAAGGGCCAAACGTCTCCAACGCCTACTTCCTACGGGGTGAAAGCTACTTCGAACTGAAAAAATATCCCGAAGCGCTCAAGGATTATGAGGTGGTTCTGTCAAAAGACGACACAAGGAACTATGCCAGAGCCGCTGAAAAAGCCGCAGGAATATGCGCCGAATTCGAAACTGATTTCGAAAAAGCGCTGGAGTATGCTCAAAAGTGGGAGGAAGCATCCAAAACAGAAAAATCGCGCCTGGCAGCTCAGAAAGTAGCCCTCCGGGCCGCTTACGAAACCAAAAAAGCTGCTGCTGTGTCCGATTATGCCAGAAAAATAAATGCTTCTCCAGTCTCGACTGAAAGCGAACAGGCAGAAGCCAATTACTACGGGGGCAAAATGGCCTTCGATAAGGGCGAGTACAACCGCGCACTCCCACAGTTTAAATCGGTAACCGAAGCAGATGTAGCTATTGATATTCTCGCTGAAGCGTACCACCTGATCTGCCAGATTCTCTTCAAACAAAAGAAATATCAGGAAGTAATCGAAATGGTTGATGAAGCCAACAGTGCCAGCGGCAACAGTAACGACTGGATCGCCAGAAATATAATTCTGAGGTCTGATACCCATATCATGCTTGAAGAGAAGGCCGATGCCATTGCAGACCTCGAAAGTATCCTCGAATACTACGATGGCAACGATCCGGAAATCAGACGCGTCGCCCGGGAAAAACTGGACAAATTACAGGGCAAATCAAATCGCCCCACCAACAAAACCGACAATAAAAACAAAAACCGCCTGGAGCTCGATGAAGGCAACTGATCGCGCCTGCCTTTCTCAACCGCTCCATTCACTCTAAATTTTTCAAAAATGACTACCCAATATAAAGTCGTCGTGTTGTTTGTCGCAGTTTTCTTTACCACAGCCCAGTCTGCTGTGGCGCAAGATAAAGATAAAGAAAATCTGGGAGGCGACGTACAGGAAATAACTACTACGCTGAAAGTGCGTATGGCAGAGGCGAACAAGATCGAACTGGTGCCATCACTGCCTCCCATTGATACCTCATCAAAAAAACTGAAATATAACGTACCCGCGCATCCGGTCGAAATGAAATACGAGGCGCCAACGCTTCGCCCCATAGCTGTAAAGGCTGCCGAAAAACAGGCCGATTATCGCGGCTTTGCCCGCCTCGGCGCAGGCTCTCCAACATCTTTCCTCGGCGAAGGAGGGTATTATTTCGGCAAAACGGATAACTACGATGGCAGAATTTACCTGAAACACCACCAGCTTAGTGCCGACCGTGCCCTCGAAAATCAGCGATTCAGCAGTACAGCCGGCGCTTTAAGCGGCAACTATTATCAGCTCCCTTCCAATCTCGCAGTATCAGCCAAAATTGGATACAATTATGATCGGGTGCATTTCTATGGATACGACCATGAAACAACTTCCTTTACCAGGGAAGCCACCCGACAGGATTACAAACTGCTCGACTTCACTTCAAAGCTGTACAACAGGGAACGTACAGATATGGATCTGAATTTTTCCCTGGCACCACGGGTTTATCTGCTCAATGACTACTACTCCAACAGGGAAATTGGTTTTGATATGCCCATGACCGCTACCAAGTGGTTTAATGAAAAACACGCACTGAGGCTCGTCCTCCGACCCGATATCACGACTTTTACCGATACCAATACGCAGAAACTCAACAATATTTATCTGCAGCCGTCTTTCACTTTTCACTCCGACGCCGTCCAGTTCAAACTGGGCGCCAACTTCGTGAATCACAAGGATGTGTTCAGTATTTTCCCGGACGTCGACCTCACTCTGCGTATTTGGGGTGAAGGTATCCAGGCATTCGCAGGAGCGAACGGTGATCTGCGCAAAAATACTTACCTGTCTATGTCGCGCTATAATCCCTTTATCCAGATAAGAGCATCTGAACTGCGAAATACCAGTACGCTGAATTTCTATGGCGGTGTCAAGGGGAATGTGGGCTTCATCGAGTACAACGCTCAGATCGGATATAACAAGGCAAATGACCTGGCCCTGTACCAGACTATCTTTCAACCCGACCCGTCTGGTGCTCTCCTGACCCGATTCGCCACACTCTACGACTCTGCCAGTATCTTCAATATGCAATTCACAGCCAAAATCAAACCTGTGGAGAATCTGGTTCTGACAGCCACTGCCAGTCAGAATGTGTACAGCCTCTCCAATCAGGAGGCGGCTTTTGGTCTGCCGGAAATTGAAGGCAACTTAGGCGCCGTTTATTCCCTGCTGGAAAACAAAATGTCGCTGAAAGCCAACTTCTATATGGCAGATAAAATTGCTTATCGCGACGAACTGGGTTTACCGGGTGAAAGTTCGGCATTGTACGACCTCAGTCTGGGTGGCAGCTACTATTTTGCCAAAAACGTCGGTGCATTCCTGGATATCAACAATATACTGAACAACAAGAGGGAGCGCTGGTACAGATATCCGATGGTAGGCCTCAATTTTATGATCGGAGTGACAGCAAGGTTCTGATCTGAACCAGTTTATAACGGAACGGGAGGCAGAAGGGAATTATCCCTGGCCTCCCGTTTTTTTTGGAGCCTGTTGCTCAAAATGTAAT
>JBDLWO010000159.1:0-3896 GCA_039804245.1 Bacteroidota bacterium | reverse complement strand
CGGGAACGACGGGACGGTTGATAGGTGCGTTTCATCGCCATAATCTAGCCAGTCTGCTTGGTAAAATATTGATCCCAAAATTGGGAGCGCAAAGGTAATTCTATTTTGCTGAAAACAAAGTAAACTTCCCGAAAAAATATTCTGAACACGCTGAAACCGGGGGCTCCGGGGTGGCAGGGTAGCCGCCTGAAGTGTTACTGTCGGACAAATATCGGGTTAAAGTTGTTTTAATGCACCATTTGTTACACACAAACCCCCTGTTTGATTGTTTCTTTGCGATGAAAATCAAAAAAATTATGGATCGCAGATTCTTGTTTACACTGTCCGCTGTACTGATTGTTTTTCAGGCACTGGCCCAAAACCCGGTCAAGTGGACATTTACGGCCAAGGATGCCGGGAAATGTCAGGTTGATCTCGTATTTACCGGCGACATCGAAGATGGCTGGTACACCTACTCACAATTTCTCGAGAGTGAAGACGGGCCCGTAGCCACATCTATCACATTCAGTCCGGGCGCCAGCTACAAGCTGGTGGGCAAGGCTAAGGAGTCGGGTGATATTCTGAAAACCTACGACAAGGTTTTCGATATGAACCTGACCAAGTTCAAGCACAAGGCGGTATTCACTCAGCGCATAGAGGTTACAGACCCGTCCAAACCGGTTTCGGGTTATATCACCTTCATGACCTGCAACGATGATCGCTGTCTGCCTCCCCGGGATGTGGATTTTTCTTTTAAAATTCCTGCAATGAGCGATTGCGGTACTGCTCCGGCATCGAACAATCAGACTCCGGCGCCTGCTACACCAGCGGGTAGTCAGGGTGCCGATCCGGGCGGTGAAGATCAGGCGGGTACAGAGGCCGCTCCAGCCACAGGAGATGCTCCCGCGGTTACAGATGCAGGCGTTACAGCCCCCGACGATCCGAATTTCAAAGGTTTTTTTTTCTCCAAAAGAGCTGATATCAACGCAAATCAGCCCTATGGCGAGTGCAACGCGGAGGTAACCACCACCACGCAGGGGTCGGATATCTTCAGCATATTCCTGTTTTGCTTTCTGGGCGGACTTATTGCCCTGCTCACGCCGTGCGTGTTCCCGATGATACCCATGACGGTGAGTTTCTTCGTGAAGCGTTCGCAGGACAGGAAAGCGGGTATCCGGAATGCCCTGATATATGCATTCAGTATTATTCTGATTTTTGTGGCACTTGGCTCGGCGGTAACGGCTGTGCTGGGGCCTACGGCGCTGAATGACATGAGCACGAACAAGTGGTTCAACCTGATCGTGTTCGCCATTCTCGTTGTTTTTGCCTTTTCATTTTTCGGGTTTTACGAAATCACACTGCCTTCTTCCTGGGTCAACAAGAGCGATCGAATGGCCGACCGCGGTGGGCTGATTGGTACCTTCTTCATGGCATTTACCCTGGTACTGGTGTCTTTTTCATGCACGGGTCCGATTGTGGGCACTTTGCTGGTAGAGGCGGCGCGGAGCAATGCCGGGGCGTCCATCCTCGGATTTATACCTATGAAGCCGGCTATCGGAATGCTGGGCTTTGGACTGGGACTGGCGCTTCCATTCGGATTGTTTGCGATGTTTCCGGGATGGCTCAATTCCCTGCCCAAATCCGGAGGCTGGATGGATAATGTGAAAATGACACTTGGTCTCGTGGAACTTGCCCTGGCGTTCAAATTCCTCAGTACGGCTGATATGGCCGAACAGTGGAAGATTCTGCGCTTTGAGACCTTTCTGGTGATCTGGATAGCCGTGGCACTCGTGCTGGCGCTCTATCAGTTCGGGGTGCTCAACTGGAAAGGCGCCAAAGACAGGCCGGGAGCTACCCGTGCTGCTATCGGACTGGCATCGCTGGCATTCGCCGGATACATGGGCTGGGGGCTTGTGAATTACAAATCGCTGTCGCTGCTGAGTGGTTTGGCGCCCCCGGTGCATTACAGCTACAAAATGGCAGGCGAAGGTAGCCACCACGACGGACCCGGTTGTCCGCATGGTCTCAACTGTTACCACGATTTTGATGAAGCGGTGGCCGAGGCAAAGCGTCAGAACAAGCCGCTTTTTGTAGACTTCACCGGTCACGGCTGCGTGAATTGCCGCAAGATGGAGGAAACCGTATGGCCTTTACCGGGAATTATTGATCGCCTGCGCGACGATTACGTGGTGGTGTCGCTCTATGTGGACGAAAAAGTGCGTCTTTTCCCGGATAATGATTTCGCGTACCTGCTTGACCCCAAGACAGGGGAGAAGCTGCGCACCGTGGGCTCCAAGTGGAGCGCCTTCCAGGTGAATAATTTTGATGTGAGCGCACAGCCTTACTATGTGCTCATGCATCACGACGGAAAAACCGTACTGAATACACCGACAGACTATGCCAACGGCAACGATCCGAAAGTTTACAAGGCGTTCCTCGATTGTGGTCTGGAAACCTTCAGGCGCGTGAATGAGGAGAAATACGGAGAGAGAATCGGGGCAAGAGATTGAGAAGTTTTCACTCCACCTCCACCATACCCAGTTCATTGAGCCGCCATTTGCCCATCAGAGTCCGGTTGTAGGTGTTTTGTCCGAGCAATTCGAGGTACTTGTCGCGGGAGATACCTCTTGCGCCAAGGCTTTCGAGGTGTGGGGTGCCTACCTGACAGTCAACGAGCCAGAAATTACTTTTTTGCAGCGCCCTGACCAGCGTGATGAACCCCGCTTTGGAGGCGTTGTTTTCCAGAGCGAACATACTTTCCCCGAAAAACATCTTTCCCACCGACAGCCCGTACAGTCCGCCTGCGAGCCGGTCTTCGTTCCAGACTTCTATGCTGTGGGCGATACCCTGCTGGTGCAGGTTACTGTACCCCTCCACAAATCGGTCGGTAATCCAGGTGCCGTCCTGTGTGGGGCGCGGGGTGCTGGCGCAGGCCAGCATCACATCGGTGAAGCAGGTGTCGAGTGTATATCTGAATTTGTGCTGGTTGAAAACTGACCGCATGCTTTTGTGCACCACCAGTTCCTCCGGGAAGAGCACCACCCTCGGATCGGGAGAATACCAGTAAAAGTCGCCATCCTCTTCAAACCAGGGGAAAATACCATTACAATAGGCATTCAGCAGGCGGCCTTCGCTCAGATCGCCGCCAACAGCCAGCAAGCCCGACGGCTCTGCCAGTGAAGCGTGTGGAAAAAGCTGGTCATCAGGATTTAGTAAATATACCGCCATGCTGCAAATTTCTGCTATTTACCGGTTTCAGGCAATAGTAATTGATCTTCTTCCGGCATACTGGCTATCTTTGGCCATTAATTTTTCTTTTTATGACGCTCAGATTATCTTTTGCTGCCCTTTTGGCACTGTTTGTCACGGGTATTTCCGTTTCCCAAACGCTCCCCGACGTGGATGTTCCCGTTACATCCCGCAATTATTACGAGATATGCCGTCAACTGGACGACTACTTCGCCACGGACCCTGCATCTGATACCGACTGTCCTGACAATGAGCGACTGAAATATGAGCGTTGGAAATGGTGGTGGCGCGACCGGGTGAATGCCGACGGATCCTTCCCTGAACTCCGCGATCAGTGGCTGGAGTCCAGAAAGCTGGCTGCCATCAGCGCATCTGACCGGAATAATTCGCCTGTATGGCAGCATGAAGGTCCGAAAAACAACCCCAATTACGGCTACTGGGGTATGGGCCGAACCAAGAATGTGGCATTTCATCCCGCCAATCCGGATGTCATGTGGGTGGGCACCCCCGATGGCGGTATCTGGAAAACTACGGATGGCGGTGAAAACTGGGCTGCATTTGGCGATGAGCTTCCGTATCTGCCGGTCAGTGTCATACTGGTAGATCATCAGAATCCGGACAATCTCTATATCTCCCTGGGTGACAAGGGTGGCTGGTGGATGTGGAAC
>JBDLWO010000158.1:0-13485 GCA_039804245.1 Bacteroidota bacterium | reverse complement strand
TTACCGGCCGGCTTGTCCTTCCCGGGCTGGACATTTTCCTGCATAACAGACAGATAAAGTGGAATATCATCTGTTTTGACAGGAGAGGTGGCATATACACTCAGTAATGCCGAAGAACCATCCGGTGTGAACCAGATTGTGTTATCGCCAGTATTACCCGGGGATTGCACGGACTGTTTTTCGGAAAGTTTCAGTGAAAAATCGGCCAGCTGATCGACAGTTGCACGAAGTGCTGTGACCCGACAGAGAGCCCCGGGTTGTAGTCCGTGAAGAACCACCTCATTCGTACCGTGGCTGACCGTCAGGGCTGCGCGTAAACCTGAGGAGCCGGGTGTTAAATCAACAGAGTTTTGAGCGGAGAGATCGCATTGCCATACAGCAGCGATGCAGAGGAGCAGAGCGCTCCTCCGGAGGAATTGGTTTACCATTGTTTTCAATTAATTTTGGTGAATATGAGCCACAAAAATATGCCTTTACCAGAAATAAAGGCATATTTTTGAAGTAATTAACGCTGCAGCACCACGCGCTGCATTCCTCCGAGATCGTCGAAGCCGACAATCTCAACGAAATACAGCCCGTTGGGCAAACTTTCCGGGAAGTTAATATCGGCCTGTCCGGCGAACAGCTCACCCCTGTCAGACAGAACAAGTTGTCCCTGACTGTTGAACACCCGGTATTCAACAGGAGCATCTGTATCGGTTTCCAGCACGACACGACATGCGCCAGTGGTCGGGTTAGGTATCACGCCGGACGTGAAAGACTCCATGAAAATTTCTTCATCGTCCCTGTTATCGGGGGGTGTTACACCGATCGGGCAATAAAAAGTATTCATATGGGCTGCAAAAAACTGCTGGATACTCAGGCGACTGATCACTTCAAAGAACAGTACATCCGTTTGAGCGGGCAAGGTCAGACGGAAAATTTCAGACTGCCCGTTTGCGATGCCGGGATTAAGCGCTCTGTACCTGACAGAGTAAAATGGGGTGAAGTTGGGGTTTCTTACCAGGTACTGATTTCCGCCCGGGGCAGTATAAATGGTATTGTCGAGTGGCTTCATGGCCAAAACACCACCGGGCACCTGAATAGCTGTATAAATCAGTGGATCAGGGCAGTAGTTCGTTACCTGAAGCCGATAGGTTTTATTCTGGGGAATATCTTCTGTAATTGTCAGCAGTTCGTATTTCAGGCAGCCGATTACCTTGACATCACAGGGTGCGTCTTCCAGTACGGAAATATTAAAGCAGCAGGTTTTTGATTGGCCACAGGTATCAGATGCTCTGTAGCAAACGGTGGTAACTCCCTGCTGAAAAAAACTTCCGGACGGGAGACCACTGATCATTTCGATTTGTATTCCGGGGCATATACAACTGGTTGAGGCCGTAGGATTACCGTATTGCAGCACTGCGCCGGCACCATTATTTGTGAAAACAGTAATGGCCGGCGGGCAGGTCAGACTCACAACCGAGGGAGCGGGTACAGCATATCTGAGCGCATAGACAACCGTACTGTCGCATCCGTTTGCTGCTGTAAACATCAGTATTTTGTCTCCTTCTGTGGTGTATTGCATTCCGCCGATGTCAACCGTTTCTCCGGGACAGAAGGTAATCGTTCGGAATGTCCTGATTTCTGGCAGTTCCGTCAGTTTGTAAGTAGTGATGGAGCCACAGGGCGTACCCGTTAAGGAAGTATCAATGAATGTAGTTGTACCGGAATACAGTTGACCATTAATTTCAACCGATTCTCCAAAGCAAAGCGGAATCTGAACCGTTTTTCGCTCAAGCGGAATCACAGTCACTACTGATTGGGCGGAGACGATTTGCCCGCAGTTATCTGTGATGCTTACTGTATACGCAGTTGTAACCGGAGGAGCGACAGTAATATCCGGGATTGTGGCTCCATTACTCCAGTTATAGCTGTACGGAGCTTCACCGCCGCTGACAGAGGCGAACAGGCTGACTGGTGAAATTTCACAGACCGTTGTATCGGCAGAGATTGTGAGTTGAAGCGGTTCGAGGTCGTCTATCATAAAAGCAACGGCCGTTTGCTGACACTGGCAGGAGTTGCTTATCAGCAGTTCTATCACTTCCTGTCCTTCCGCCAGTCCGTCGCTGAAAACATTCACTGGTACGAAGATTTCCGATTGTCCGGGCAGGAAAACCAGCGATGGTGGCAATGGGGCGTAATCCACACCTGCAATAGCCGTACTGGAAGGGGCGATCGTATAGGTAACTGCCAGTGGCTGACTGATATCGCTGTTACCGCGTGTAAACCGGATTCCCGCTCCGGGGCAGCCCTCGTGGGCCAGTTGCAATCCGGGTTTGTACACCGGCGATGCTGACACCTGTCCGCCTGCATTGAAAGAATTGGCCTTCAGAAACACGGCAGAGTCGAACAGCCAGTCGGATACATCGGCTATCGCCAGTTTGATATGGTAAGTCTGGCAGGGCTGAACAGACAGTTTTGCCTGCAGCGGAGTAGTCCAGCCATCCAGCTCTGCTTCCTGAAAAATCACGGGGTTGGTAACTGCCAGTCCGCAGGAAATGACGTTATAGTTATTGTTGAAATAGTACTGGGAATTCAGAACGTGGTTGACATTATTTGTAGTAACAGGCGTGGTGGTATTGGGAATCACAGCGAGATTGGCCACTCCACTGATACCAGGTCCGGTAACGAAAAATCCGAAAACATCATTGAATTGAGTTCCGACGTACTCGCAATACTCTTCCGATCCAAACAGGAAATCAAAAGTGACTGTATTGGCTGTTGGTGTGAAATCAAATTCAATCACATTTGCGTCATAGAGATCGTACGTAGGGATCAGCGTTCTCAGATCGGGGTCGGAAGCCAGCTGGTTGAATCCGCCATTTGTGGAATTACTGCTGTTTGGCCCCCCAAGAATACCCACACTTCCGGTACTCATCACCATCCCCGAACCAATACCGATATTGGAGGCGCCGTTGGAGAATGTACCTCTGGACATGATGTTACCTGATGCTGTGACATTGGCAACCGAGAAACAATCGCCTCCCACGAGCGTATTGGTGATGAGGCTTTGCGCACCGACTCCGGGAGTTACCTGCAAAGCGACTGCTGACTCCTGTGCCGATTTTGCCGTACTACTGCCCCATTGTACCGACTCCGGAGACACAGAAATGAACAGGGGTACATCCGCAGATATTTCCCCTCCGATGGCATTGAGCAAAAAAACAGCTGTTGTACCCGGAGCTTTGAACCGGATTGTTCTGTCTGCATTTTTTGGGCCGGTAACACTGCCAATATCGCTGAATACCGGGGAAAGACTGAGTTCCGTCTTTTGTGCCTCGCCTGCAGGCACTGCTTTGGCCAGATAAAATTCACCCGGAGTGAGGCCTTCGAGTTGAATGGTACTGGTGCCCTTTGATACGATCATCGGAGTCCGGGAGCCGGCACTTTCTACCTTCACGGTGTAGACCTGCTGAGCTGAGAGACACGCAGAAAGCAGGGTAAAAAACACCGTCAGAGAGCGTTTCGGGTATTTCACCTGGCACATCATATTTTTCAATGTAAATCGGTTTTGAAAATACAGCCTCAAAAGTAAGTAATAACAATTGGCAGAACAATGATATTTTCGTTTTTTCTTTGCCCCAAAATCACATCATCACATGTCCTGGAAGAAAAACATCTTATTTTTTTACTGGCAAACTGCCCTGGGATACCTGAAACAGGGTTATTTCCACCCTGCCATGAAATATCGCGACAAATGGGCGATTTCCATGAAACCTGGCAGCAACTCTGTAGCTGACGAAAGCCCCTGGCTTACTTACCCGGCTATTGATTTTCTGGGAAAAAATATCAGGCCCGGCAACAAGGTCTTCGAATATGGCGGAGGTGGATCCACGCTTTTTTTCTGCAAACAAGGTGCAGAGGTGGTAACTGTAGAAGACAATAACGAATGGTTCGGGATTCTCACCAGAACAGTTCAGGAAAAAAAATACAGCGGTACCTGGGAAGGCCACTTTATTCCCGCAGAGCAGGTGGCCAGCGATACCTCCCGGGATCACGCGAACCCCGACGACTTCAAAAGCGCATCCAAAGGCTGCGAAAACATGTCATTTGAGCGATATGCCCGTGCTATTCACCGTTTCCCGGAAGAATACTTTGATGTAGTGCTGGTGGACGGACGCGCCCGTCCGTCCTGCATCAGACAGGCATTGCCTCATCTGAAAAAAGGTGGTCTCCTCGTGATTGACAACACGGAGCGCTCCTACTATCTGACGGCTTTCGCTGATGTAATGAAAAACGAGTTTATTACAGAACTGCACCTGTTTGCTCCCTCGCCCTACGCACCCGACTTCACCCGAACCACCATACTCAGAAAGATGGCTGACTGATCAACGCGCATCAAAAGCCAGTAATTCCACCCGGCCAATCTTTTTTTCCCGCAGCGCTGAGGGGAGCCTGTCGTAATGCACGCTTATGCCCAGCTCCCGCTTCTCTCCGCCCGCCATAGGACCATTTTTTTCACTGACAATCAGCGATTTATACTGCGGATCGTCAGGGTCGAGCAGGGTACTGAACCACAGTTTGCTGTCAGTCCCGTATAACAGCAACTCCAGTTTCGGATGACTGGCCGGCAGCGGCAGCGGATTGTTCAGTACGGCGCTGATTTGCCAGGCAGCTTCAACACTGGCGGGTTTACCGGGCGCTTCAGGCACCATCATTCTCACTCCGCCAACATTCTCTGTGATCAGAATGGCTCCGGATGCCACTTTCACAGAGCCTTCCTCCCGCACACTGCACGCCGCCGGCACACCGGAAATGGCAGAAAGTGGCCAGCCAGCAAAGAAGGAGGTACGGCCCACAGGCGGTACAGCGCCGGAAAAAGTGGATATAATTGCCGAACTGGCGCCTCCGATAGTCAGGGGATTACCATGTTCATCGGTCACTGATACATTCAGCCATGCCTGTTCCCACGCGCCCGATTCGTTCACACAAACACCCGTCACAAATAACTGCCCCTGCTCGGTCCAGTAATTCAAATCGGTTACCCGGATACCCAACGGTGCAGCCCCTGCGGGCAACAGCTCAGAATTCAGGGGTTTTTCAGCTTTTTTGCCAGCCGACTGGCAGCCGGCAAACAGACAGAGCACAACGATGGTCAGGATGTGTCGCATCAGAACAATTTTGGTGCAAATTTCAGATAAAATAGCCATACTGCAATTATTACGGTCAATTTGAGCCATTGAAATACTATATTAATGCCTATTCATCTGAAACACTCGCTACCTTTGCGCGCAAATCAGCGCGCTCCGCGCATACGCGATCTTTTTTCATGGAAGCAACCTTATCTACCGCCCAGAAACTGGGACTGACTCCCGACGAGTTCGGAAAAATTTGTGAAATACTGGGCCGCACACCCAATTTCACCGAACTGAGCGTGTATTCTGTCATGTGGAGCGAACACTGCTCGTACAAGAACAGTATCCTTCAGCTGAAAACATTGCCTCGCTCAGGCAAGCGACTGCTTGTAGGCGCTGGCGAGGAAAATGCAGGCCTGGTGGATATCGGCGATGGACTGGGTTGCGCATTCAAAATTGAAAGTCACAACCACCCATCTGCTATTGAGCCCTATCAGGGGGCAGCAACCGGTGTGGGCGGTATTCACCGCGATATCTTCACCATGGGTGCACGCCCTGTTGCAGCGCTCAATTCTCTGCGCTTTGGCAACCTCGACAACCCGAGAATGAGAAGTCTGGTAGCAGGCGTTGTAAAGGGTATCGGCGACTACGGCAACAGTTTCGGTGTACCCACCGTGGGCGGAGAAGTTTACTTCATGCCTTGCTATAATCATGATATTCTGGTTAATGCCATGTCGGCAGGTATCGTTGAGGCAGGTAAAACCGTGAGCGCTACTGCCGGCGGGCCCGGAAATCCGGTGTTTATCGTGGGCTCTGCCACTGGTAAAGACGGTATCCACGGCGCCACTTTTGCCTCCGCTGATCTGTCGGAAGATTCCCATCAGGACCTGCCTGCTGTTCAGGTGGGCGATCCCTTTCAGGAAAAACTGCTGCTCGAAGCCACACTGGAGGCCATCGCCACCGATGCCATTGTCGGTATGCAGGATATGGGCGCTGCGGGAATCACCTGCTCCACTTCAGAAATGTCGGCCAAGGCCGGCTGCGGCATGGAAATTGACCTTTCGAAGGTGCCTGTACGCCAGTCCAACATGAAAGACTGGGAAATTCTGCTCTCTGAAAGTCAGGAACGCATGCTCATCGTGGTCAAACCAGGCCAGGAGGCAATAATAAAGGCTGTATTCGACAAATGGGATCTGCCCTGCGAACATATAGGTACCACGATTGCAGAAGACAGGCTTCGCTACTATTATGAAGGAGTTCTGGTGGCCGATGTGCCCGCCGAATCGCTCGTATTGGGTGGAGGCGCCCCCGTGTACGTGCGTGAGCAGAAACGCCCCGACTACCTTGATGAAATCGCCCGCTTCTCGCTGAATAATGTGGAGCAACCAGCCGATTATCCGGCCGCAGCCCGTAAACTCTGGCAATCGCCCAATCTGGCCTCCAAATCCTGGATCACCCGCCAGTATGATTCCATGGTGCGCACCGGAACCATGACCACCAATCGCCCCAGTGATGCAGCCGTTGTTTATGTAAAGGGTACCCGAAAAGCGCTGGCACTGACCACCGATTGCAATTCGGCCTACGTATATGCCGATCCGCACAAGGGTGGAATGATCGCAGTAGCCGAAGCTGCCCGCAATATCGTTTGTGCAGGTGGCGAACCAGTTGCGATCACCAACTGTCTTAATTTTGGCAATCCATACAACCCCGAGGTGTATTACCAGTTTGCTGAAGCTATCCGCGGCATGGGTGATGCCTGTCGCCGCTTCGAGACACCGGTAACGGGAGGAAATGTGAGTTTCTATAATCAGTACTCACAAAATGGCAAAACTGTTCCGGTTTACCCGACACCCACCATCGGAATGCTGGGCATCCTGGATAATTACGACAATATCATGACCCTCGACTTCAAAAATGAGGGCGACCTGCTGTATCTCATAGGCACCAGCCGCAACGATCTCGGCAGCAGTGAATATGTGCGCAGCGTACTGGGTATCGAATACAGCAGTTGTCCCTGGTTTGATCTGGAAGAAGAATACCGCATTCAGCAGGTTGTCAGGGATGTTATTTCCCGCAAACTCATCAATTCGGCCCACGATGTCTCTGATGGCGGTGTTTTCGCCAATCTCATTGAAAGTGCCATGCCGCGCGGACTCGGTTTCAGCGTTCATACAAATCCAGCCGTCCGGAAAGACGCCTGGTTGTTCGGCGAAGCTCAAAGCCGGGTGATAGTTTCCGTTTCTGCAGAACAACATGATTCGTTCTCACGTTATCTCTCCGAAAATAATGTCCCCTTTGAAGCTATCGGTAAAGCAGAAGGAGCCTCCGTTGTTATTGATGGCGAAAACTGGGGTACGATGGCAGAATGGAGTAACACATATAACTCCGTGCTGAGTACCCGGATGGATCAATAATGCCTCAAAAACCTCTATACTGTTTCTAAAATGCACACCATCATGAAAAAAGTTCTCCTGTTCGCCCTGCCCTTGCTGGCGATCGTACTCGCCTCCTGCAGCCAGTCCGGAAAATCAGTATCCGGCACTGTCAGTGGCGCCAATAACCTGCAGGTTGCCCTCGATCAGATATATTTCGACCGCAACTCAACCGTGGCCCTGGGTAAAACAGCCTGCGATGCCAGCGGGAAGTTCGAAGTAAAATCTGAAAAAGCGCTCGAAGAAGGCCTGTACAGACTCAGTATCGGCGCCAAAAAGGTGTATTTCATTCTCGATGGCAAAGAAAGTGGTGTTGATATATCGGGCAATCTCGAAACGATTGACCGCATGGAAATGACTGTAACCGGCTCTGAAACGTTCCAGTGCTATGTCAATATCGTTCAGGAACTCATTAAAAATCCGGCGCAGACGACGGATGCGGCCAAGGCAGCTGTACAAAAAGGCTGTACCCCGCTGATGCGCGCTTTTCTGTCAACGCAACTGTATGCTCAGAACCCGCCCCTGTTCATGGATGAGTTCAAAAAGTACCGTACCGAGTTGAAAGAGGCCCTGCCAGGCTCCAAATACGCCTCTACTTATGAGAATATCATCAACCAGCTGGAACAGCAACTGGCTGCTCAGACAGGTGGAGGTGCCCCCGCAGAAGAGGCCGGACCTGTACAGGTGGGCATGCAAGCTCCTGAAATCAGTCTTCCCGACCCCAAAGGCAAGGTGCGTTCACTGTCTTCTCTCAAAGGCAAAGTGGTACTGCTCGACTTCTGGGCGTCCTGGTGTGGCCCTTGCCGCCGTGCCAACCCTCATGTAGTAGAGATGTACAAAAAATATAAATCCAGAGGCTTCGAGGTATTCAGCGTATCGCTCGACCGCCCTGATGGCAAAGACAAATGGATTCAGGCTATTCAACAGGACGGACTCGTATGGGATAATCACGTGAGTGACCTGAAATTCTGGGACTCGGCCCCTGCAGCAACCTATGGCGTGCGCTCTATTCCACGTACATTCCTGATCAACCGGGAGGGCAAAATCGTAGCCGTCAACCCGCGTGACAATCTCGAAGGTGAACTGTCGAAAAATCTTTGATTCTGACAAGTGACTGTCTGGCCGGCTATATAACCGGCCAGACAATCTGTTTTATACCCTCCACCAACCGGGTCAACCAATGCAATCTAAAAAGTATCTGATTATAGCGGTGGCCATCGCGGTTGCCGCACTTGCTGTCTGGTTCTTTTTCTTCCGCGGACCATCGGCAGAAGAACTGGCTGCACAGATGGAGGGAATGGATCCCGAACTGGCCGAACTCACCCGCCTGCTCGACGAAAATCCTGAAAATGATTCGCTCCTGTATGCCCGGGCACGCCTGTACTACAACCTCGAGGCCTATGATGAGGCACTCAAAGACCTGAATGCCGCCATCAGTGTGGACTCCATGAAACCGCGCTATTACCATTTGCTGGCCGACGTTTTTATGGACTATGCACGTCCGAATGACTCACGCAGGGCTATCGAAGTACTCAAACTGGCCACCAAACGCTTCCCCGGTCGCATCCCGACACTCCTGAAACTCAGTGAGTTTCAGCTGATCGTCAAAAAACACGGCGATGCTTTGATAACACTGGATGAAATCCTCAAACAGGATCCACAAAATGCAGAGGCATTCTATATGGCCGGCAGGGTGGCTCTCGATCAGGGTGATACGCTGGCAGCTGTAGGGTCGCTGAAAAAATCTGTCAATCTCGATGCCGGAAATGAGGATGCCTGGCTGTTCCTTGGTCGCATTTACAGCAATCAGAACAATCCGGAGGCTGTTCAGTACTTTGACAATGCACTTCGCGTTGATTCATCCAGTCTGGAAGCCCGCGAGTTCAAGGGTGCTTTCTACAAGCGCAGGGGAGAATTTGACAAGGCCTTCGAAATTTATCGGGACATCATCCTGCGCAACGCCGATTATGCCAACGCCTATTTTGATATGGGTATGATGTACCTGGAACAGGATTCACTCGACAAGGCTTATACCCACTTCGATATCGCCATCAAAACAGACCCGATTTTTGTGAAAGCCTACTACTACCGTGGAGTGGCTGCAGAGGCGCAGGGCAATCTGACTGCTGCCTTGGGCGACTACAAACAGGCTTGCGGCATGATGCCACAGTTTTCAGAAGCCAAAGCTGCAAAGGAAAGATTAGAGAAGCAGGTCGGCAAATAATTACCCCCCCTGCTGACGGATCAGCAGTCCGCCGCCCTCCTGATTCAGCGCAATAATGAGGCCAGTATCGCCGAAATCGAGCATCAATGCGTCGTTCAGATAATACCCCTCGTCACCTCTCGATAACCTGACAGCCAGTATCGGGGTGTTCATCAGGTTATTCCAGGGCGACTGATGATCACGGGAAGCTCGTTGTATGACGGGCTTCCCGTGTATTTTATACAGAGCAGATGCCGTTCTGAGCAGTTCATCCTGCATCACCATCCTGATAGCGTCGGTATCCTCTCCGGCGCAAAGGATGACAGATTCTCCACCAACAAGTCGCAGCTCAATGGCATGCAGCAATTTCCATTCGGGTTGCCCGGCATCAGCATCGAGCCATATATAGTAGTCAACGCCCTCCAGTATCGAATTTTCGATACGCTGGAACACCTCCAGTTCGCCGAGGGTGAAATATCCGTCGGGTATTTCTTTTTCAGTCATATCCGAATTATTCAAATTCGATTGTATCACCAGCCTTGAAGGTCTGTTTGTCTTCACCGGAAGGAGCAGGGCCGGCTTCAAACAGATTCGGCTGTTGCGATTCCTGTTTTTGCTCTTCAGGTTTGGATGTACTTTCCACCTCTCTGATGCCGCCGAGCAGTTGATCGCTCAGGCGGTTACCCACCGCTTTCCAGCCTTTCAGATCCATGAAGTCGCCCAAAGACACCTCGCCCGTCATGGGTTTCCCCTTGATTTTGACAGTATATTTAATCCGCGGGTTGTCTTTCAGCGAGCTGAACAGGATTTTGGATTTCGGGTGATCGGTGAGAAACGAGTAGCGCTCACGCAGTTTGCTTGTTTCGATACGGAAGCGCTTCACCATCGTCCAGCCCTTGTGCCCGTCAAAGTGGACGGCATTCACAACGAGTTCGGGGGTCAGCTTGCACACCTGAATAATTTCCTTTGGTTCGAATCGCTGCTGTACATCGGTATCGGTTACCTCGTAGGAGCCATCGTTATACAGAATGAAGATACTGTCTCCAGTGTCGAATTCGCCGAGCAGGGCGCCCCTTTCCTGTGTGTTCAGGCGTCCGGTAATTTCGTCGTACCAGAGTTTCTGGGCGCCGATAGTGCTCTTGCCCACCTCTTTCTGTTTGATTTGCTTTACCGGATATTTGGTCAGTACATTTCCGAGTGAATCCCTGCCCTTGATGGCCAGCTCTGCGAAATCGTAGTCAAAAATCTTCACGCGGGCGGTACTTGCCGCCGTGAGTGTTACCTGTACCACCTCACTTTCACCGTTGGGATTAACGGTGAGGTAGAGCATTCTGGAACCTTTCGTATCGGAGCCAAGCTGGTACTCCTTGTCGCGGGTAATAGCCGTTACATTAAACCTTTTGACAAACGATTTGCCACTTTTGGCGTCGGAGTACGCCATATTATAGGTGGTGCGTTCATCATTTTTCTTCCATACGGCTATATGGAGTATATCTTTTCCGACAAACACTTTTTCACCGATACGAACCACCTTCATCACACCATCGCGACGGAAAACGATTACATCATCAATATCGGAGCAATCCTGTACAAACTCGTCTTTTTTGAGTCCCATTCCGATGAATCCATCGGCGCGGTTTACATACAGTCTGGCGTTATTGGCTACAACAGCCGTTGCCTGGATTGTATCGAACGCGGCTATTTCCGTACGGCGTTCGCGGCCCTTCCCGTATTTTGAGAGCAGCGTCTCGAAATAGGATACGGCGTATTCGGTCAGATGCTCCAGGTGGTATTTGGTCTGAGTCAGTTCCTCGTTCAGTTTGGCAATTTCCTCGTCTGCCTTGAAAGAGTTGAATTTCGAAATGCGCTTGATCCTGATTTCTGTCAGGCGCACAATGTCCTCTTCCGTGATATCGCGCAGCAGGCGAATTTTCTGGCTCTCTTTATCGTAGCCGGGCTGAGAGGGCGTAATCACATACTTGTTCAGGCCTTTTTCGATTGTTTCCAGCACTGCTTCCCATGTTTCGCACTCTTCAATATCCCGGTAGATTCTGTTTTGGATGAATATTTTCTCCAGAGAGGCAAAGTGGAGTTTTTCCTCCAGTTCGTGTTTCTGAATTTCCAGCTCCTGGCGCAGCAACTCCTTTGTGTGTTCCGTACTGATGCGGAGCAGTTCATTGACATCCGTGAATACCGGTTTGTCGTTGACAATAATACAGCAGTTCGGACTGATGCTCACTTCACAATCGGTAAATGCGTAAAGTGCATCAATAGTGACATCGGGGCTGACGCCAGGCTGCAGTTCGATCTCGATATTGACATCGGCGGCCACCTTGTCAATCACCTTCCTGATCTTGATCTGTCCCTTGTCGTTGGCTTTCAGGATAGACTCAATCAAATCGCCAGTGGTCACACCAAATGGTATTTCGCTGATTTGCAGTGTTTTTTTATCCAGCTCCCTGATTCTCGCGCGCACACGCACCTTTCCTCCGCGGGCGCCACCATTATAATTGGCCGCGTCAATGAGTCCGCCGGTGGGAAAATCGGGTACCAGGTCGGAGCGTTTCCCTTTCAATGCTGCTATACTGGCCTTGATCAGTTCCACGAAGTTATGTGGCAGAATTTTGGTACTCAGGCCGACCGCGATACCTTCGGCACCGTGTGCCAGCACGAGCGGAAACTTCATGGGCAGGTGAACCGGTTCCCTTTTCCGGCCGTCGTAGCTCATCTGCCAGGTAGTGGTATCGGGATTGAACGCAATATCGAGTGCAAATTTCGTCAGACGCGCCTCAATATAACGCGGGGCAGCAGCGGAATCCCCCGTGCGATAATCGCCCCAGTTACCCTGACAGTCAATCAGCAAGTCCTTCTGACCCATGATTACCAGCGCATCGCCGATGGCTGCATCGCCGTGCGGGTGGTACTGCATGGTTTGGCCGATCAGGTTGGCTACCTTGTGATAGCGCCCGTCGTGCTGTTCAAACATGGCGTGAAGAATACGCCGCTGTACGGGTTTGAGACCATCGTCAATAGCGGGTACGGCACGCTCGAGAATTACATAAGAAGCGTAATCGAGGAAATAATTCTGGTACATCCCCGAAAGGGTGATCACCGTATCCTCACCGTTCAGAGATGTAGTTGGTGGTACAGAAGTGTCTTTAACTGATTTTGCCATGGCCACAGGAGGTATTTCTGACGCAAATGTAGTTTTTTCGGCAATTTTAAAACAATTTTTTTTAAATATCCTGGCCTGTATTGAACAGTTGCATCCATTATTGCATCATCATTATGTACCTTTGCGTTGCTCTGAACTATAAAAGTATTGCCATGTCAGATATTGTCTTTTCACTTATCAACAAGGAACTCGCCCGTCAGCGTCACGGGCTGGAGTTGATTGCATCAGAAAATTTCACCAGTCAGGCCGTACTGGATGCCATGGGCTCCTGCCTGACCAACAAGTACGCCGAAGGCTACCCGGGCAGGCGTTATTATGGTGGTTGTGCTGTGGTGGATGAAATCGAACAACTGGCCATTGACCGACTGAAGGAAATATTCGGCGCTGCATGGGCCAATGTTCAGCCTCACTCTGGCGCCCAGGCCAACGCGGCAGTATTCCTGGCCTGTCTGCAACCCGGCGACAAGATTCTCGGATTCGATCTGGCTCATGGCGGCCACCTCTCTCATGGCTCTCCGGTGAACTACTCCGGCAAAGTGTATCAGCCTTTTTTCTACG
>JBDLWO010000157.1:0-9221 GCA_039804245.1 Bacteroidota bacterium | reverse complement strand
ATCCTTCATGGCAGCATCGTGAATAGCGTCGGTTTCACTCTTGAGTGCCTCCATTTTTTTCTGGTCGGAATTGCAGGCTGCCAGCATCAGGCCGGCGAATAATACTGTAAGCAGTTTTTTCATAGAGAATTCAGTTGAATTTGCAGATGCAAAGGTAAGCGCATGTTACAGGAAAAAAAGCGATTTTTGCGCCTGTAATTAAACGCAGGAACAAATGCTCAACGCTATTTCGCCCATTGACGGCCGTTATGCTGATAAAACGAAAGAACTTCGCGCTTATTTCAGCGAGTATGCGCTGATACGTTATCGTGTATTTGTGGAGATACAGTATTTCATTGCCTTGTGTCAGTATGGCCTTCCTCAACTGGAGTCATTTGATGAGGAAGTCATTGATGACCTGAATGCTGTCTTCGAGGGTTTCAGCCTCGCGGATGCCGAGCGTATCAAGGCCATTGAAAAAACGACAAATCACGATGTAAAGGCGGTGGAGTACTTTCTGAAGGAGCGTTTTGACGACCTCGGTCTGGGTGAGTTGCGCGAGTTCATACACTTCGGCCTCACCTCCCAGGATGTAAACAATACTGCCTCGCCACTGCTTTTCAAAAATGCACTGGAAGAGGTTTACTACCCCCTGCTGAAAAAACTCCGCGATGAACTGGAGCGTTGCGCGCAGGAGTGGGCGCACATACCCATGCTCGCGCGTACGCACGGGCAGCCGGCTTCTCCGACACTGCTCGGAAAGGAGTTTGCTGTTTTTGTGCAGCGCCTCGATGTTCAGCTCGATTTGCTGCGTGCCTTGCCGCACAGGGCAAAATTCGGTGGAGCTACCGGTAATTTCAATGCACACTTCGCTGCCTATCCCGATTACGACTGGCAGTCTTTCGGAAACAGTTTCGTTTCCGAGTTCCTTGGTCTGGAACGCTCATCACCTACTACACAGATTGAGCACTACGACTGTTTTGCAGCACAATGTCAGGCATTGAGCCGAATCAATACCATTCTGATTGATTTTTGCCGCGATATATGGGCCTATATTTCCATCGAATATTTCCGCCAGAAAACGGTGGCGGGTGAGGTGGGCTCCAGTGCCATGCCCCACAAGGTAAACCCCATTGACTTTGAGAACGGTGAGGGTAATCTCGGACTGGCGAATGCACTTTTTCAGCACCTCGCCGAGAAACTACCCATCAGCCGGATGCAGCGCGATCTGACCGATTCTACCGTTCTGCGCAACGTGGGTGTTCCGATGGGGCATACTGTGATTGCCCTGAAGTCAATCATGAAAGGACTGAGCAAGCTGCAGCTCAATGAAGGAAAGCTGTATGATGACCTCGAGGACAACTGGATGGTGGTTGCAGAGGGTATTCAGGTCATTCTTCGCAGGGAAGGATACCCACAGCCGTATGAGGCGCTCAAGGAACTCACCAGAGGAAAATCGCTGGTAACGCGCGAGCACCTGCACGAGTTCATTGACGGACTCTACGTCACGGAGGAAGTAAAGCAGGAGTTGAAAAAACTGACCCCGCACAATTATACCGGCAACTCCCGGACTATTTCCTGATAGCCTCCACCGGATCCATTCTGCTGGCCTGCGAGGCGGGAATCAATCCAGACAACACGCCAACAACGACGGAGGTAATGACGCCTATGAGTATATTGCTCATGGAAAGGTAGATATCGAAGTCAAATGCGTAGGTTATCGCCGTTGCCACAATCCAGATCAGCACCAATCCGATAAGACCGCCCACGATACAGAGTACCACGGCTTCAATCAGGATTTCGAGCAGGATGAACCACCGTTTGGCTCCGAGCGCCATTTTGATACCTATAATATTGGTGCGTTCCCTGACAGAAACGAACATGATATTGGCGACAGAGAACATACCCACGAACAGGGCGAAGATACCAATGACAAATCCGGCAATATTCATGGTGCCGAATACATTTTCGAGCAAACCGCTGAGTATGGACAGCGTATTCAGAGCGAAGTTATTCTCGTCTCTGGGTTTGATGCGGCGTTCGGAGCGCAGCACGCCCGTGATCTCGTCTTTCATATCGTCGAGATTTACGCCTGGTGCGGCCTTGACCATGAGACTGCTCTGGTGCATATTGCCATCCGCCCTGATACCGAATCCGCGTCGGGCGAGGTTATAACTGACAAGTACTCCGTTGTCAAAATTGAAAGGCTTGAAGATATCCTTGCCTGATTTGTTCAGTACACCTACTATCCGGAGTTTGCGGCCTCCCACATTGATGACTTTATCGAGCGGATCCACACTGGTTCCGAACAGATTTTCAGCCACCACGCCGCCCAGAATACATACATCGCTGCCGTTTTGCGATTCAATCGGCGAGAAATAACGACTTTCTCCTGCAAAATCCAGTTGAAAAAGATCGCGGCAGTCATCTGTCATACCCAGAATAAAAGTACCTTCCACACTGGAGGAGTGCCATTTGAGGGCTTTTACACCCAGAAACTGCCAGTAGCCCACCTTGTCGGCCAGCTCAAGACGCTCCTGCAGTGCCTCGAACTCGGCGTAGGTGGAGTTGGGCCGGCGCATCCATTTCCAGTAATTGGCGCCGGGGTCTTCTGCCCAGGAGAATTTTTCGATATAAATGACGTCATCTCCCAGCTTCTGCATGCTGCTCCGGATGTTGTCTTCGAGCGAGTTGACTGCGCTTTTGACACCGATGATGCAGAAAATTCCGATGGTTACCCCGAGGAGCGACAGGAAGGAACGAAGTTTGTTCGCCATCAGTTGCTGCCACGCCTGAGCTGCGCCTTCATACAGGATTCGGAGGAAATGTTTCATGTCTTTTACTCAAAGGTCCGGCTTCATCGCAGGCCCGGTCAAAAGTAATACGTGTTTCCCGCGTGCGTGCACCCGATTCGATGAAAACAGACTGAATTTCTACCAAAGCATTAAAAATCATTCCTCTGCTTCGTAATACACCTTGTAGTACTTCTTGCCTTTTTCCTCATCGAAACCGCGTTCGATCAAATCGCGGCGGCCGTGCACGTAAATGTGGAAGTTTTTGTCGAGTTTGATGATACTCTTGAAAATCTTGAATTCCTTCTTTACAGCCTGCTGACTGATATCAAACTTGTCTTCGAGTGGCAGGGCATAGGCTTTGGTGTATTCCTCCCTGAACTCGCGGAAGGCATCCTGCTGTTCTTCCTCTTTGAAGAGCGTCTTGGTGAAATCCTCCACCTCAAACATCTCATTGTCCTTGAAGTAATCGCCGGAGCGGTTGAGGAGGTCAATGGTATCGGTACGGTCGAGTCCGAGCTGGAAGGGCGCCTTTTGGGTGATGAATTCGCCTGCAAGCTGAATATAGTGCCGGGTATTGAAGTAATTGTCTTCAATGGGTCTGATTCGCAGGAATTCATCCTTCCAGAAGGATCGTTCGTCTTTTTTTGAAACGGAATCAATGGCGCACATTCTGTACCCTTCCGCTTCATCTATATTGAAGATGAGTGCAGCGATGGACAGTTTCCCGGTGGGAATTCCGTCGAGAACGTTCAGGGTGAATGCCTCCTGGTTTCGCTCTGTTTTAAGAAAGGAATCCTTGTTTTGTACTTTCCACAAACCGATAGCTGTAACGGGTTCACCGTGCAGCATCAGATCCTCAAAATAACCGAGGAAGAATTCGCCGCCCTGTATTTTCGGGTTTTCACAGCACTGGTACAGGAGTTGTGCCAGTTTGCCGGCCTCCTCGCTGCAACTTTCCGGATTGCTGAAAACAGTATTGCAGATCTGGTACAGCTGGTGATTGCTCACATCCTCATCGTGATGAAAATAGAAAAACTCCTCTGTTTTCTCAAACGGTTTGAGCATGGCGGTCAGAATCACTTCTTCTGCATAGTCGTGGAGCGGTATCAGCGTGCGGGTGGGGATAACCACTCCTTCGAAGCGCTGTTTGTTGCCTACCCATGAGGCGGTGAAACGGGTTAATCTGGCAGCGGAATAGTCTAACATGTCGAGTTATGCCTGAGGTGATAATGAGGGTCAAAATTCAGGAGAATTTGTCAAAGAAAAAATTTGAATGATCTTCGCACCTGCATTAAATACCAACACGTTGAAAATTGCCGTAAATACCCGTTTTTTACTGTCGGGCCAGCTGGAGGGATTTGGCTGGTACACGCATGAAATTGTGAGCAGGCTGGTTCGGAATCATCCGACAGACCAGTTCTTCTTTTTCTTCGACCGTCCGTACGATCCGCGATTTATGTACGGGACCAATGTGACACCCGTGGTACTTTTTCCGCCGGCCCGACATCCTTTTTTGTTCGACTGGTGGTTTGAGTGGTCGGTACCGCGGGCACTCAAACGCTGCGGAGCCGATGTATTCTTTTCACCGGACTCGATGTGCAGTTTGCGTTCCGACGTTCCGACGGTGATGACGTGTCATGACCTGGTTCCGCTTCATTTTCCCGAACAGGTGGCAAGCAGACACAGGTCTTATCTGCAGCGCAAGTTGCCACAGTGGTTTGAGAGAGCCGATCACCTGCTGACAGTCTCCGAGTTTGTCAAAAATGATATGGTAACAACCTGCGGTATTGCTCCGGAGAAGATCACGGCTGTTTACAATGGTTGCCGCGACGATTTCAGGCCGCTCACAACGGGTGAAATCGAAGACGTGAGAAACCGTTATACTTCCGGACAGCCCTACTTCTTTTACGCGGGTGCGATACACCCCCGCAAGAACGTGCATCGTCTGATTGAGGCATACGATCAGTTCCGGTTGAAAAACGGCGTTTCGTGCAAGTTGCTGCTGGCTGGTCGCTTTGCCTGGCAGACGGGTGAAATACGCCGGGCATGGGAGCAGGCCCTTTTTCGCGATGATATTGTGTTTCTCGGATACGTGGGTGAGCGCGATTTGCCCCTGCTGACCGGTGCAGCGCTTGCCTCTGTCTATGTGTCCCTGAGTGAGGGGTTCGGGTTGCCGCTGGCGGAGGCCATGGCCTGTGATGTGCCTGTGATGACATCCGGAGTGAGTTGTCTGCCCGAGGTAGCCGGCGATGCCGCCCTGCTGGCAGATCCGTTTGATATAGCCTCAATTGCAGCAGGAATGACGGATTTGTACAACAACGCAACACTTCGGGGCGATCTTGTTGCTCGCGGGCGTGTGCGCAGGAAGGCTTTCAGTTGGGACAAGGCGGCGGAGGTAGTTTGGAGTGTGTTGGAAACCACAGCCGGCTGATGGTGACGACTGGAAATGACGGGCGGGTTGCGGGTGGATGAACCTTAAATTTTTTTTAATAACAGCTTCATTATCTTCATGTTGGTTGAATCAGCAAGGAAACTGATACTGAAATGCACGGTGTTCGTTTTGGTATTGCTTTTTGTCGGCACGGGTATATGCGCCCAGACCCGGTACGTTCATGTGGACGGTTTTGACACAGGCGACGGGCTCTCTCATAACCATATTTACCAAACCTTCCAGGACAGCAGAGGATTTGTGTGGGCTGTTACAGGAAACGGGTTGCAATTTTACGACGGGCATCTGTTTGCCAAAATCACCGGCTGGCCTGTAGTTATGTCGCCCAGGGATATAGCTGTCCTTTTTGAAGATGGCTCCGGGAATCTGTGGATTAAAACTCCGGCCGGATTCGGACTGGTAAATATGTATACTTTCCAGTACAAATCAGCACGGGAAATTCTGGGAAATGACCTGTTTCCGCGGGTGACGGATATTCGGCGATCAGGCGACCATCGTGTTCTGCTGGCAACTAACAATGGAGAATTAGTTGCGTTTGATCCTGAAAAGCGCACCTCTCAAGTCCTGTTCAAATCTGAAAATGGTTTATTTGCTTTTGTGCGTGACTACAGGGGAGGTGGCATAATATGGATTAAATACCCCAAAACAGTGGATGAATACACGACTGTAAGTGCACTTGACAGCAGCGGAGCGGTACTGTGCAAAATGGAAGTGAGAGATGGTAGCGGATGCCGTGTGCTGTCGGACGGTCGGCTGGCCAATATTACGTATCATGATTTTTCTTTGTTCGATAGCGAAGGGAAAGAAAAAAACTGGTCGCTTTTCAGCAATGTTCCTTTGAGCAATGTGCATTTGTGGGAATTTGACGAAGATCCGTTAACTCGCACGGTGTATATGTTTAATCAGGGCAGGCTCTGGAATATAAATCTTGCCGGAGATGACAGAATCCGTGAGGTAGAGGCGGGTGATCTTAACTCCATTGCCAGCGTTTATCACCTGATGACAGACCGGGATGGGAGTGTGTGGCTTTCCACCATCAATGGAATTGCCCGGCTTTCGAGAGTCGGGCAGCGATTCACCCGGCTGTTCCGGGAAAATCCGGAGGGCAAAACAGATCCTTTCGTCAATTCTTGCAGGGGTTTTTTTGAGGATTCGGATGGCACCGTTTATCTGAGTGTATCCGGGAAGGTTTTCAGAAAAAGAAGGGGCGAAGACGGTTTTTCAGAAGCAATTTCTTTTGATGGTGCAGTATATGCAGTTGGCGCTGCAGGGCAAAACGGATTGTGGCTAACGAGGGGCGAACTTGTATGGTGGAACAGGCAAACCGGTGAACGGAAGTACAAAATGCCTCCCGCTTCAGTCCGGAATGAAAATATATGGTCGGTGTATGATCAGGGACAGAAAGTATGGCTTGGACATGCGGTATCGCTCCTGTACTACGATAAAAAACTGGATATCATAGTGCCTTTTACGGATTTTAATGGATTCGAGTCGCTCAAAGAGACCATTATTCATGAAATTGTTCCTTCAGGTATCGGGAATAACCTGTTTCTGTTGACAAGCAGCGGAATTTTTGAGTTAAACCCGGAATCCGGAATCGTTGCGCGTTATTATTCGGGAGGGCGCGGGCGCTACAAAATACCCTTCGACAACATCAGACATATCTGTCGCAGTGACAACGGGCATGTCTGGATGGCGACGTCTATGGGGCTTGTTGACTGGAATGTCACGGATGGGGGGTCGAAGGTGTTTACAAAACAGGATGGGTTGCCAGACGAAAACCTGTATGCTGTTTACGAAGACAATTATGGCTACCTGTGGATCAGCAGCGATTTGGGTATTATTCAATTTCATAAAAATTCGGGTTCATTCAGGCATTTTACAGAATCAGAGGGTGTAACAAATAACGAGTTCAACCGTATTTCCCACCTGATGACTTCAGATGGTTTCATTTATTTTGGGAGTGTCAACGGGGTCACTGTTTTCAATCCGGCTGATTTCAAAGACGATTTTTTTACGAACAGGGCATCCGGACCTGTTTTGGTGTCAGCTCAATTGTTTTCGGAGTCAGCCAACAGGGAAACAGATTTGTTGCCAGATTTTCTGTCAGACGGCAAGCTGGTGATGTATCCGGGCGACAGGTACCTGAAGATCCGTTTTGGGAGTCCTGACCTTGTCAATTCCGGCTCTGGTGGTGATTACATGTTCAGGATTGAGGGCGTACACAGCGATTGGCAACAGATCAATTTCCCTGAAATTACCTTGTCCGGGTTGCCCTACGGAACTCATACCCTGCAGGTTCGCACCAAACCGATCGGAGGCAAACTCTCTGATACCATGGTTGAAATCCCGATTGAAATCATTCCTCCTTTTTATCTGAAATGGTGGTTTTGGATCATCGTGCTGATATTATTGATGGGAGCGATCCATATCTGGACAACATACCGTTCGGGTGAGTACGTGAAACGACAGAAAGAACTTGAGGCTGCCATCCGGGCAGCTACCGAAAAGATGCAGGCCGACAATGAACTCATCATACAGCAGGCCGGCAGGATTTCCCGGCTGAGTGCGGAAAAAACCAGATTTTATATCAATCTGACCCATGAGTTCAGGACACCGCTGTCACTCATTACGGGGCCTCTCAGGGCCATACTTCGCAACAGACAGATGAACGGTCAGCATCAAATGATGCTCATTGAAACAGCGATAAAAAATGCCGGTCAATTGATCAAATTAGCCAACGAAATGCTGTTCCTTGAAAAGGAGGAGGCGTCCCCGCAGCCCTTGCGTCTTGTTCGAATTCAATTGTTGCCCTTCATTCAGGATCTGACTGGTACGCACCACTATGCTGCCAGCCTGAAGCGTATTCGGATAATATTGGTTGCAGGCAATACAGACGGGGTAACATGGGTGACCGATCCCGATAAACTGTCCATGATACTGGGTAATCTGATACAGAATGCCATCAAATTCAGTCCGGAAAATGCCAGGATTTTTGTCACTCTGGAGATGGCCCCGGCTGCACTTCAGATTACCGTCAGAGATAACGGTCGTGGAATACATCCCCTGGATCTGCCACATATATTTGAACGGTTTTACCAGACTCAGCTACCCAATACCCCCATTGAAGGTGGTACCGGTATCGGTCTTGCCATAGTCAAAGAACTGGTTGATATTTTTCAGGGTAGTATTTCGGCAGAGAGCAAGCCCGGGGAAGGTACATTATTCAGGCTGTCGCTGCCCGTTCTGGAGGAAAATGATCCGGGAGGTTCGCGCACAGCAGTACCGGCAATGGCGCTTCACCATTCGTATCAAGTTGCCCGCGACGAACGCCCGCTACTGTTATTTATTGAAGACAACACGGATTTTCAGGATTTTATAAAAAAGGTGCTGGGTCCCTGGTTTGATATTCAGAGCGCCTGGAACGGAGAAACAGCAATAACGTATCTGACATCAGGCAGGCTCCCCGATTTGATCCTTTGCGATGCCATGATGCCTTATATGGATGGTTTTCAGCTCGTTGAGTATCTGAAATCACAGGATGCGTATGCAGATATTCCGATATTGATGCTGACCGCAAGGGCCGGTCTTGATGACAGGAATCGGGCGCTGCAGGCGGGTGTTGACGATTACCTGGTAAAACCATTCGATGAAATGGAGCTGCTGAACAAGGCAATGGCTCTGATCAGGAGGCGTACAGAACATGTACAGATCGTCCTCGACAAGTACCTTGCAGATGATAAAGACTCGTTATCGGAAGCCGACAGACAATGGCTGCAGCAATTTGAAACGATACTGCTGAGCCAGTTGGGTGATCCTGATTTCTCGGTACCCTCACTTGCCGCCTGCATGGGTATGAGTAAAAATACCTTATACAGAAAACTGTCGGTGCTGACCGGGCAAAAGCCCAACGATTATATACAGGAAGCCCGCCTGCAAAAAGCCCGGAATATGCTTGAAAGCGGTACCTGCAGGCAGCTTTCAGAGATCATGTCGGC